>JACXUW010000593.1 GCA_014763705.1 Micrococcales bacterium
ATCTTTCCCGACTTCTTGCGAGAAACCCACCCGCCGAGGCCGAAAGAGCAGGCCCGGAGGTGGGTGATTCGCAAGAAGTCGGGAAAGATCGGGGGCATGACCTTCCACGCCGACGAGTACAAGGCCGCCGCGGGCCGCTACCGCGCCGGGATGCCCTACCGCCGCACCGGCCGCTCCGGCCTCGACCTGCCGGCGATCTCGCTCGGCCTGTGGCACAACTTCGGTGACGACGTGCCGCTCGAGCGCCAGCAGGCCATCCTCCGACGCGCCTTCGACCGCGGGGTCACGCACTTCGACCTCGCGAACAACTACGGCCCGCCGTACGGCGCGGCCGAGCGCAACTTCGGCACGCTCTTCGCCCGCGACTTCCGCCCGTACCGCGACGAGCTCGTCATCAGCTCCAAGGCCGGCTACGACATGTGGCCCGGCCCGTACGGCCAGGGCGGCGGCTCCCGGAAGTACATCACCGCGTCGTGCGACCAGTCGCTGCGGCGGATGGGCCTGGACCACGTCGACATCTTCTACAGCCACCGCTTCGACGAGACGACCCCGCTCGAGGAGACCCTGGGCGCCCTCGACTCCCTCGTCCGGGCGGGCAAGGCGCTCTACGTCGGCATCTCGTCGTACTCGGCGCAGCGCACGCGCGAGGCGGTCGAGATCCTCCGGCAGATGGGCACGCCGCTGCTCATCCACCAGCCCTCGTACTCGATGCTCAACCGCTGGATCGAGGACGAGGGCCTGCTCGACGCGCTCGGCGAGACCGGCGTCGGCTGCATCGCCTTCTCGCCGCTCGCCCAGGGCATGCTGACGAACAAGTACCTCAAGGGCATTCCCGAGGGATCGCGTGCGGCACAGGGCAAGTCGCTCGACCCGTCGCTGCTGACGGACGCCGCGCTCAAGCACGTCCGCGCGCTCGACCGGATGGCGAAGGCGCGTGGCCAGTCGCTCGCCCAGATGGCCCTGGCCTGGGCGCTGCGCGACCCGCGAGTGACCTCGGTCCTCGTCGGCGCCAGCTCGGTCGCCCAGCTCGACGACAGCCTCGACGCGGTGAAGAAGCTGCGGTTCACGAAGGACGAGCTCGCCCAGATCGACAAGCACGCCCGGGACGCCGGCATCAACCTGTGGAAGACCTCGAGCGACAAGTGAGTTGGACCCTGGCATGAGCGAGAACTACATCCCCTCCCCCACCGGCTGGGTCCGCGACCAGGTCGAGACGATCGAGAGGACGGGTGACACCCGCTCGGTGCAGGTCATGGACCGCCCCGTCGTCATGCTGACGATGCGCGGCCGCAGGACCGGTGCGCTGCGCAAGGTGCCCCTGATGCGGGTCGAGCACGACGGCACGTACGCCGCCGTCGCGAGCAAGGGCGGCGCGCCCGAGCACCCCGTCTGGTACGGCAACCTGCTCGCCGACCCCGACATCACCCTCCAGGACGGCACCGAGTCGTGGCCGGCCCGCGCCCGCGAGATCACCGGCACCGAGCGCGAGGAGTGGTGGGAGCGCTGCGTCGCTGCCTACCCGCCGTACGCCGACTACCAGGAGAAGACAGACCGGCTCATCCCGGTGCTGGTGATCTCGCGGGCGCGGGCCGGCCACGACTCGGTGCCGTCCTGGAGGGTGATGTCGGGGTCGGCGAGCAGGTTGCCGTACCAGAC
>JACXUW010000131.1 GCA_014763705.1 Micrococcales bacterium
CGGTCGGCTCGCCGAGCTGCGCGCCGTCATGCCGAAGTTGCTCAGTGTCGGTGTCTGGGAGTCGCTGGCGATCAACACCCCGGGCCTGCAGCGGCTGGCGCCGTGGCGCGGCACGGTCCTGCTGGGGCGCTGGGGCTTCCGCCGTGGCGCGCTTCTCGACGCCCGAGCGCGTGAGCGCCTCCAGGCCGACCCCGGCGCTCCGGCTCCCGCGCGCACCCGGGGCGAGGTGTGGCTCACCGCGCTGACGGGTCTCCTCGCCGTCGTGTTCGTGGCACTGCTCCTCTACCTCGCGTGGCTCGTCCTCGGGACCGACCTGCCGGTGGGCGTGCGGCTGCTCCTGGCGCTCCCCGCCGTGGCGCTCCTCCTGCTCCTGCGGCCGGTCGTCCCGACCCTGCCGAAGGGCCTGGCGGTCGGCAGGGACGCCGCCCCCGAGCTGCACGCGCTCATCCGGGACGTGGCCGATGCCGTGGGCGCGCCCCCGCCGGACGTCGTCGCGATCGACTCGAGCATCAACGCCGGTGTGGCCCAGGTCGGCTGGCGCCAGCAGTCGCTGCTCGTCATCGGCATGCCCCTGTGGCTGACGCTCCCCCGCGCGGCACGCCTGTCCGTGCTCGCCCACGAGATGGGACACCTCGTCAACGGAGACCCCCTCCGGATGCGCCGCACGTTGCCCGCTCGCACCTTCGGAGCCCGCGCCGTCGCGGCGACCGGTGGGCGCAACCCGTGGTCCCGCGCGTTCTCGGGTGGGGCCTCCGCCGCCGAGCAGGGCGGCGGTCTCCTGGGGTTCGTCATCCACGGCGCCGTGGCCGTCGTCAACGTCGTCGCCGCGACGGTCCAGCTGCTCGTGGACTCCGTCGCGATGCCCGACAGCCGGATCGCGGAGTACCGGGCGGACCTCGTCGCCGTCCGCGTCGCCGGGACGCGCGCGTTCCTCGAGTCGTTCGAGACGCCCCTCGTCGCCCACCACGTCTGGGAGGACCTCTGGCACATCGCGCCGCGGATCGAGCCGGACGACCTCGAGCGGTCGGCCGCTGTCGGGCTGGAGACCGCCGCGTCACGGGTGCGGGCGGAACGCCAGCTCACGCGGCGCACCACGGACCTCTGGAGCACGCATCCCAGCGCTGACCAGCGGATGCGGCTCGTCGAGTCCCTGCCGACGACCGAGCCCACCCTGACGGTCTCGGACGAGCGCTGGCAACGGGTCGACGCCGAGCTCGCGCCGTGGCGCAGGCGGACCCATCGGGCCCTCCTCGGTTCCCGCGACCGCCTCTGAGGCCTCGACGTCCGGCGGGCGCGGCCACGACCTCGTCGGGTTGTTGGCCGACCAGTCGCGGCCCATGCGCCTCCATGGCGTCGCCCCATGAGCGGTACGCCGATTCCGTTCTGCTCTAGGCGAACTCATCCACAATTGGACCCGTGAAGGCTTGCCCTTCGAACTCACGTTCGATAGGATGGGGCATGGCCCGGAACGCCCTCGACCTCGCGGAGCGACGCTCCCGGTTCGAGGCTGCGCGCGAGGCGCTGGCGGGTCTCGACGAGGTGCTCTCGACGGCGTCCGGGCCCGAGCTGGCCGAGGTGAATGGGCGTCGTCGACGACGTCGCAGCGCTCGCCGGGGCGGCCCGGGTCCGGGTGGCGGTCGAGGCCATCCGCCGGGGCGAGTGCTCGAGCGGTGAGGTCCACGGCTGGGTGCGCGAGCACGCGCCATCGCTGCGGCAGGGCGGCGCGAGCGCCGTCGCGGTCGTGGCCCGCCAGGTGGTCGCGGCCGACACCGGTCTCGAGCACCACGACCCCGACCCCGAGTCGTCCGCCGGCATCGTCTGCGCGGCCGTCACGTCCGGCCGGCTGGCTGCGGGCGCCGCGGTCGCGGTGACGCGCGAGGTCGAACGGCTGACTCCCCTCCTCCAGCCCGCCGCGGTCCCCACGGTCACGACCGCCCTCGTCGACCTCGCGCAGCAGTGGGGCCCGTCGATGATGCGCCGGCTGCGCCCCCGGCTGCTCGCCGAGCACGGCCACCACGGCGAGTTCGACGACCTGCACCACCGCCTCACCTCGGCGGCCCGGCTCTCCGCGCCGCGGGTCGAGTCCGGCGACCTGACGGAGTACCAGCTGTGGATGACCCCCGAGCAGGCCGCCACCCTCGAGGCGTCCATCGGGCCGCTCTCCGCGCCCTCGCCCAACCCGGAGACCGGTGAGCGCGACCTGCGCCCCGCCGGCCAGCGCCGGGTCGAGGCCCTCACCGAGGTCTGCCGCCGGTCCAGCACCGTCGACGCCGCGGCGGCGGGCGACCCGTCCACCGCGGCGGCCGTCCTCCACGTCGGCGTCGACCTCGTCGAGCTGGAGGCCCGCACCGGCGCCGGGGAGGTCCTCGGCTCGACCGCCGACGGCACCCTCGTCACCCCCGAGGCGCTCCGCCGCATCGCCTGCGACGCCGCGCTGGTGCCCTACGTGCTCGGCACCGCCGGGGAGGTCCTCGACGTCGGGCGCGTCGTCCGCCTGTTCACCCGTCCCCAGCGCCGCCTCCTGCGCCGTCGCGACCGTGGGTGCACGTTCCCGGGCTGCACCGCCCCGCCCGACTGGGCGCGCGCGCACCACGTCCGGCACTGGGCCGACGGTGGCGCCTCCGACATCGCCAACGCGGCGCTGCTCTGCCAGGCCCACCACACCACCGTCCACCGCCGCCGGCTCTGGGCCGAGGTCCGTGGCCGACCCGGCCCCGACGGTCGGCACGTCGTCTGGGACCTCACCGACGGCTCCTACGACCGACACCTGGCCCGCCTCGCCGCCGAGGACGGACCCCGCGAGAAGCCGTCGACGATGCTCCTCCACGCCCTCATCGGTCCGCTGCCGCCCGAACCGGCCGACCCCGACCTCGAGGACTGGTGGCGCGAGCTCGACGCCGACGACATGTCCCTGACGACCGCCGGCTGACGAGCCCGGCGGGTCCCCTCGAATCCGCCCCGCCGCACGACCGCCGTCCCGTACCTTGTCCCCGACCGCCGCGAATCGTCGCCGGCCGACCACCTTGGGGACCCCGATGCTTCGTCCGACCCGACGAGTCGCCTCGTCGCTCGCCGTGGCCGCCGTGCTGGCCTCCCTGGTCGGCGCCGCGCCGGCCCGCGCCGCCGACCCCGTCGACCCGCTGGTCGCCGTGAAGACGGTCACCTCGGTCGTCCCGGACGCGCCCACCCCGGTCGTCGATGGGCCGTTCGACCTCGTCGTGGAAGTCACGGGTGGGGTGACGGACGACCTGACCGTCATCCCGTGGCTCCCCTCCTGGTCGTGGGCGCCCACGGCACCCGCGCAGACCGTTCCGGCCGGCAGCTGTCCGGTGTCGTGCGAGCTGACCTGGCGCATCGACCCCGCCCAACAGGGCACGCCGTGGTGCCCGGGGTTCTCGCGCGTCGACGTCCGGGCCGCGATGGCCGGGCGTTCGGTCGTCACGTACGGCAGCGCGGTCTACTACCAGCCCACCGTGTCGCCCACGTTGGCCACCTTCGTCGCCGATTCCACGCCGAACAGCCCGGGGTACACCGGGGCGGTCGTCGACACCGGTGCACAGGTGACCTTCCGCGGTGCCGCCGGTCGACTCCCCGACGAGCAGGTCGAGGTGCTCGTCCTCCCACCCGGCGGCTACAGCTCCGACGAGAACCGGCTGGACCTCCCGCCCCTGATGAACGCGGCCGGCACCTGGACGACGGACGACCCGGTCCTGGGACTGGCCTCCGGACAGGTGCACCTCGACACGAGCGGTCTCGCCGAGGGCACCTACCGGCTCGTGGCGCAGGCGCACGACGCCGCCGGCCACTACTCCTGCGCCGGGTCGACTGGGATGGTGGTGCGCCATCGTCCCCTGGTGCGGCTCAGCGTGGACGGCGGGGGCGTGGTGGCCACCGGGGCTCCGGCCACGGTGCGGGTCGACGTCTCGGACCCCCGACCCTCGTCCGCGGCCCTCGGCGACCTCCGCCTCACCGTCGGTGGCTCCACGACGGTCGTGCCCTCGGGGATCTGGCACCGGTCGCCCGGCACCTTCACGCCGAGTGACACCATCACCACCGTCCCGACGACCGGGCTCCCTCCGGGGCCGGCCCTCCTGACCGTCGACGTGCTCGACGTGACCGGGGCGACGGTCGGGTCGCAGACCACGACGCTCCAGGTCGCGGACTTCCACGACACCGTGACCATCCCGACCTTCGTCGTGGGCGAACGCGGGACCATCCGCTTCACGGCGAGCGCACCCTCCGGGACGACGATGCACCTCTGTGACGTGACGACCACGACCAGCCGGCTCCAGTACGTGAGCCCGAACCTCTGCCCCGGCCCGGCCGCCACGAGCGTGGACGGCACGACCTCGGTCATGCCGGTGGCCGCAGGACCGGCGACGGTCGAGTCGAGGATCCTCATGGACGGAGGCGTCAGCGGCCCGGTCCGCCGGGTCCCGGTCACCGTCTACGCCCGCCGCACCGCCACGATCTCGGCCCCGGCACGCGCGGCCTACGGTGCGACGGCGGTGGCCACCGTCGTCGTCCGTGACCAGACGGACCTCGGGACCGACGGAGGAGTCGTCAGGATCTCCCCGGCACCCGGCGTCCGCGTCACGGTGCAGCGACGCAGGGCGGGCACCTCCACGTGGTCCACCGTCGGCACGACCGTCACCGGCTCGACCGGCGTCGCCTCGCTCCGGTACGTCACCGTCGGGTCGGGAAGCCTGCGCGCCGTCCTGCCCGCTGCCGCCCCGGCGAGGACGGTCGTCACCGCGGAACGGCCGGTGACGTCCGTGGCGACGGTCGCGTGGTCGACCGCACCCACCACGGTGCGGTCCGGCGCGTCGTGGTCGGCCGTGGTCATCACCCGGCCGTACGAGCGGGGTGCGACCGTCCGCCTGCAGGCCCGCCGACCCGGGGCGACGTCCTGGGTCACCTTCGCCCCCGGAGCGGTCGCGTCCTCCGGGGCGGCCCGCGCGCCCGCCAGGATCGGCACCCGCGGGACCTGGGAGATCCGGGTGCTCCGCGTCGGCACGGTCGGCCAGGCGGTCGGCTACAGCACGGTCCGCCGCGTCAAGGTCGTCTGAGCAGGTCAGGTCCGGTTTGTCGGCCGGCCGCCCGCTCAGCCCAGCGACCGCTGGTGCGCGGACGCGGCGACCGCGGACACCTCGTCGAGCGGCAGCGGGGTCGGGAGCCCGGAGGGTGAGACGATCGCCAGGGAGGTGAAGCGCCCGTCCGTGCACAGCTGTGCGGTGAGGCTCTGCGCGTCCTTGCTCGACGGGTAGGCCTGGATCGAGCGGTCGCTACCGGGCGCCTGGCCGCCGATGGTCAGCAGGTCGGAGAACAGGCCGCAGGCCTCGCCGTCGGCGACGCGCCCACCCCGCTCGACGATGCCGCTGGCCTTCTCGAGCCGGGCGAGCCCCTCCGGGTCCGACCCGGCCCCCGCAGACCGGACGCCGGCGATGACCTGCGGCAGGGAGGCCGCCCAGTCCGAGGCGCGCAGCGAGATCACCTGGGCCACGGTGTCGCCCGCGCCCTTCCACTGGCAGACCGGATGACCGGCCAGCGTCCCGGGCTCGGCCGACTGGCCGGTGCCGCCGGCGATCCGAGCGACCTCCGCGGCCGTGAGGAGCGAACACGGGTCGCCCGCCGCGGTGGAGGAGCCCGAGGCCGACGGCGAGGCCGACGACGACGGTCCGGGACCCGTCGTGCCGGGCTCGCTCGGCGTCGCGCCACCATCCCCGGCACTGCATCCGGCGACGAGGAGGAGGCCGGCGAGGGCGAGGAGGGGACGCACCCGGCGAGGGTGCCACACCGCCGTGCCCGATCGGGCCGCCCGGGCCTACAGGTCGTACTCGACGAGCACCGGGGCGTGGTCGCTCCAGCGCTCGGCGTAGCTCGCGGCCCGCCCGACGGAGGCCCGCACGGCCCGCTCGGCCAGGGGCGCGGTGGCGAGCTGGTAGTCGATCCGCCAGCCCGAGTCGTTGTCGAAGGCCTGCCCGCGCCACGACCACCACGTGTACGGACCCGGCCCCGGGCCGTGCAGCCGCCGCGTGACGTCGACGAGCCCGTGCTCGGCCGCCCAGCGGCTCAGGTGCGCCTGCTCCTCCGGCAGGAACCCGGCCTTGCCGCGGTTGCCCTTCCAGTTCTTGAGGTCGTCGGCGGTGTGCGCGACGTTGAGGTCGCCGGTGAGCACGGCCATCCGGCCGTCCGCGGCCCACTGCCCGACCCGCTCCCCCACCGCCCCGAGGAACCGCTCCTTCTCCGCCTGTCGCGGCGTGCCCGCCTGCCCGGTGTGCACGTACGCCGACGCGACCGTGACGACCTCGCCGCCGATGACGACGTCCGCCTCGACCCACCGGCCGGTGCCGTCGAACTCCGCCCCCACCTCGACCCGCACGTCCTTGACCGGGTACCGCGACAGCACCGCCACCCCGGCGCGTCCCTTCTCCGCGGCCACCGAGTGCGCGGACTCCCACGCCTCGAGCGGGCTGCCGGCGAGCGCCGCCCGCAGCTGCCCGTCGTCGGCGCGCACCTCCTGGAGGGCGACGACGTCGGCGCCGGAGGCCACCAGCCAGTCCACCCCGCCGCGGCGCAGCGCGGCCCGGATGCCGTTGACGTTCGCGGAGGCGAGGAGCATGCGCACAGTCCACCATCCGACGGCATCGCCGGACCACCGCGGGGGCCGCGCCGCGACCGCGCCAGGACGGCGCCCGGCGTCAGCTGCCCGGCCAGTCCCCCACCGGCGCGAAGGTGGCCCGGGCGATGTCCTGCCCGCTGCTGCGCAGGACCGTGTCACCGGCCACGAGCCACACGGTCTTCGGGCCGACGGCGAGCGAGACCTGTCCGGCCCGCGGCCGCGCCTCCTCCACGCACCGCGGCGTGCCGGGGGCCCCGTCGGTCAGCCGGGTCAGCTGCACCCCGGCGCAGTCCGGGGTGACGACCGCGAACACCCCGGACCCGGTGTCGGAGAACGAGAGCGCCGCGAGACCGTCGCGCTGGAGGATGCTGCCCCAGCTGCTGCCGCCGTCGGTGGTCCGCAGCAGCCGGCCGTCCGAGCAGGCCACCACCGCCGAGGTCTCCTGCAGCCCGACGAGGTCGACCAGGTCCGCTCCCGAGGCGCACGGCGTCACGGGGTCTCCCCCGGGCCGGTGCAGGCTCGTCGCGTCGTCCGCGTCGCGCCCCCAGGCCGCGACGGCCGAGCGGGGGTCGGACCAGGTCCCGCCGCCGTCGGAGGTGTTCCACAGCCGGAACCGGCAGCGGCTGTCGGCCCCGACGACGAAGGCGTCCTGCGCACTCGTCGCCCGCACCCGGATGGTGCCGCCGGGGGCGTCGTGGCTCTGCCAGGTCGCGCCCCCGTCCCGGCTGACGTGCACGCGACCGGGGCGCTCGCAGGTGCCGACGTCCATCCCCCAGAGCACCGTGCCCCCGCCCGAGACGAGGAGCCGGGCCGCCGGGGCCACCTCGGGGGTGGCCGTCGCGGTGGCGGACGGCGTGCCCGACGGGGTCGGCGACGCGCTCCCGGTCGCCGACGACGTCGGGGACGGAGTCGCGGACGGGGTCGAGGAGGCGGCCGGGACAGCGGTCGCGGAGTCCGCCGGACGGGTGACCGAACGCAGCGCGAGCACGACGAGCACGAGGTCGAGCACGAGGAAGGCCACCAGTCCCGCGGTGACGAGAGGTCGGCGGTCCATGGCCCCAGCATCCCCGACAGCCCCTCCCGTCACAACGAAACGCGCAGACCGGCGTTCGACGACACCTCCCCCGGCGGCCACCCGCCGCCGCGCCGACCGGCCCGCGGGGGGCTACCATCGAGCGCGACAACCGGGGGCAGGAGCCACCCGCAGACCCCCCGAGGACGGACCGCGTGGAACTCCAGGACTACCTGCTCGTCGTGCGCAAGCGCTGGCGGCTCCTCGTGCTCGTCGTCCTCACCACCGTGATGCTCGCCGCGGGCGCCAGCCTCATGGCGACCAAGGAGTACGCCTCGACCTCGCAGTACTTCGTCTCGACGACGGGGTCCGCGGACAGCGTCTCGCTCCTCCAGGGCAGCACCTTCACCCAGCAGCGGGTCAAGTCCTACACCCAGCTCCTCACGACGCCCCGCATCCTCGACCCGGTGGCCGAGGCCGTCGGCAGCACGAGCACGGCGCTGAGCGGCCAGGTCACCGCCACCACTCCCCCGGACACCGTCCTCATCGAGGTCTCGGTCCGCGACTCCGACCCCGCCCGCGCGAAGGCGATCGGCGACGCCATCGCCACCGAGTTCCCGTCGGCCGTCACCGAGCTCGAGAGCCCGCAGGGGGCCAAGGCGAGCCCGGTCAAGGTCACGGTCGTCCAGCCGCCCACCACCCCGACCTCGCCGGTGAGCCCCAAGCCGGTGCGCAACCTCGCGCTCGGTGTCGTCCTCGGCCTGCTCCTGGGCCTCGGCGCCGCCGTCCTGCGCGAGATGCTCGACAAGGGCGTCAAGACCACCGACGACGTCAAGCGCATCACCGACTCCCCCATCCTCGGCACGATCGCCCACGAC
>JACXUW010000132.1 GCA_014763705.1 Micrococcales bacterium
CGAGGATGATCGCCGCCGTCGGCACGTTCGGGGGGTCGACCGGAGCCGACCGTCCCAGGGGGTCGCGGGCACCGTCCGGGGTCTGCTCGGTCACCCGGCCAGCGTAGCCATCTCGTCGTCACACCCCCGACACGCAGCGGGGTCCCCGCGCCACTAGCCTGCTCGCCATGGCCGAGACCACGACCACCGCCGACGCGGGCCTCACGCACCCGCCCGTCCTCGAGCGGCTCTTCCACATCCACGAGCGCGGCTCCACCGTGGGCCGCGAGCTGCGCGGTGGCGTCGCCACCTTCTTCACGATGGCCTACATCGTCGTCCTCAACCCGCTCATCCTCGGGTACGTCCAGGACGCCGACGGCAAGTTCCTCGGCGGCGGGGACGCGCCGAACCTCGCCGCCATCGCGGCCGGCACCGCGCTGGTCGCCGGCGTGCTGACCATCCTCATGGGTGTCGTCGCCAACTACCCGCTGGCCCTCGCGACCGGCTTGGGGCTCAACGCGTTCGTCGCGTACGCGATCGCGAGCAGGATGACCTGGGCCGACGCCATGGGCCTCGTCGTCCTCGAGGGCGTCATCATCCTCGTCCTCGTGCTCACCGGGTTCCGGCAGGCCGTCTTCCACGCCGTGCCGGCCCAGCTCAAGGTCGCCATCTCGGTGGGCATCGGCCTGTTCATCGCCCTCATCGGGCTCGTCGACGCGGGCTTCGTGCGACGCACCGGTGCCGGCCCCGTGCCGGTCGAGCTCGGCGTCGGCGGCCAGCTGGCCGGCTGGCCCACCCTCGTCTTCGCGCTCGGCGTCCTGCTCATCATCACGCTCTGGGTGCGGAAGGTGAAGGGTGCGATCATCATCTCGATCGTCACCATGACGGTCGTGGCGTTCGTCGTCGAGGCGATCGCGAAGGTCGGGCCGACGGTCGTCGGGCAGAACCCCGACGGCACGAACAAGGTCAACCCGCTCGGGTGGAACCTCAACGTCCCGGCCTGGCCGGACAAGGTCGACCCCATCAGCTTCGGCACGCTCGGCGAGTTCAGCCTGTTCGGCTCGGTCTCCCGGATCGGCATCGTCGCCGCCGTGCTCCTCGTCTTCACGCTGATGCTCGCCGACTTCTTCGACACGATGGGCACGATGACGGCGATCGGCGCCGAGGCCGGCCTGCTCGACGAGGAGGGCAACCCGCCGAACACCCAGCGGATCCTCGTCGTCGACTCCGTCGCCGCCGCGGCCGGTGGGGCCGCCGGCGTCTCGTCGAACACGTCGTACATCGAGTCGGCGTCCGGGGTCGGGGAGGGGGCGCGGACCGGGTTGGCGTCGGTCGTCACCGGCGTGCTGTTCCTCGTGGCGGTCGTGTTCGCGCCGCTGGTGAAGATCATCCCGAACGAGGCTGCGGTGCCGGCCCTCGTGCTCGTCGGGTTCCTCATGATGCAGCAGGTCAAGGAGATCGCCTGGGACGACCTCGAGATCGCCGTCCCGGCCTTCCTCACGATCATCCTCATGCCGTTCACGTACTCGATCACCGTCGGCATCGGCGCCGGGTTCGTCGCGTACGTCGTCATCAAGCTCGTGCGGGGCAAGGTGCGCGAGATCCATCCGATGATGTGGGTGACGGCGGCGCTGTTCGTCGTCTACTTCTTCATCGAGCCGATCACCGAGGTCGTCTCCGGCTGACGCGCCCGACCGTCGCTCGACGCCCGCTCCCGGTGGCCCGGGGGCGGGCGTCCTGCGTCGGGTCGGCCGTGCGGGGGCCACCGTGGAATACTTAGCCACGGTAATGAGTTGTGCTAAGCACTGATGACGACCACCGCTGGAGAACCCCGTGCCCACACCCACGCCGACCATGACCCGTGCGCAGAAGGACCGCCTGACGAGCGACCTGCGCGTGGTGTGCATGAGGATCTCGCGCAGGGTTCGCTTCGAAAGCACGACGGACGTTGCGCCGCACCAGTTCTCGGTGCTGATCAGGCTCGAGGACGGGCCGCGCACCCCGAAGGAGCTCGCGGACATCGAGCGGGTCTCGGCGCCGAGCATGAGCCGCACCGTCACCGGGCTCGTCGAGCGCGGCTACGTCGACCGGGCCGACGACCCCACCGACGGGCGCCAGGTCATCCTGTCGCTCACGGCGGAGGGTCGCCGGACGGTGCGGGAGACCCGCAGGCGCCGCGACCAGTGGCTGGCGACGCGCCTCGAGCGGCTGACCGACGACGAGCGCGCCCTGCTCGCCGACGCCGCGGCCCTGCTGGAACGGGTGTCCGCCGAATGAGCCCGACCTTCAGCTCGCTCGAGATCCGCAACTACCGGCTGTGGTTCCTCGGCGGCTTCGTCTCGAACGTCGGCACCTGGATCGGCCGGGTCGGCCAGGACTGGCTCGTCCTCACCGTGCTGACCGCCGGCTCGGCGACCGCCCTCGGCGTCGTCACCGGCCTGCAGTTCCTCCCGTTCCTGCTGCTCGCCCCGTGGACCGGGCTCGTCGCCGACCGGTTCTCGCGCCGGCGCATCCTCCTCGTCACCCAGACGATGCTCGCGCTGACCAGCCTCGTGCTCGGCGTCCTCGCGGTCACCGGGACGGCGCAGCTGTGGCACGTCTACGCCATCGCGCTCGTCCAGGGGGTGACGACGGCCATCGACAACCCGGCGCGGCAGGTCATCGTCTCCGAGATGGTGCCGCCCGAGAAGCTCGCCAACGCGGTCGCGCTCAACTCCGCGTCGTTCAACGCCGGGCGGCTCGTCGGGCCGGGACTCGCGGGACTCGTCATCGCCTGGTGGGGGACCGGCGAGGCGCTGCTGCTCAACACGCTGACCTTCGTCTTCGTGCTCGCCGCCCTGGCCCTGCTCAACGTGGCGCAGCTGCGCTCGCCGAGCCGGCCCAAGGGGCGTGGCGGCATCCGGGAGGGCTTCGCCTACGTCCGGCACCGCCGCGACATCCAGCTCGTCATGCTCCTCGTCTTCGTGCTCGGCACGTTCGGGATGAACTTCCAGATCACGATGGCGCTGATGGCGACGAAGGTGTTCGACAAGGGCGCCGGCGAGTACGGGCTGCTCGGGTCGATCATGGCGATCGGCTCGCTGACCGCCGCCCTGCTCTCGGCGCGGCGCCGGGAGCCTCGCCTCCGGGTGCTGCTCCTCGCCCTCGTCGGCTTCACGCTGTCGGCGGCGGCCGCGGCCACGGCGCCCTCGTACTGGACCTTCGCGCTCGCGCTCGTGCCCGTGGGGCTCTCCGCCCTCACCGCGCTGACGACGGCCAACGCGATGGTGCAGACGCGCGTCGCGCCCGAGATGCGCGGCCGGGTCATGGCCCTCTACATGGCGATCTTCATGGGCGGCACACCGGCCGGCGCCCCGATGATCGGCTGGATCTCCGAGCAGTTCGGGCCGCGCTGGACGATCGGGGTCGGCGCGCTCGCGGTCGGTCTCGCCCTGGTCGGGGTGTCGGTCTGGCTGGCCCGGGCGGAGAATGTGCGGGTGAGCTACGAGTCTCAGCGCCGCCCGCGGGTCAGCGTGACCACCGCCCCGGTCCCGCCGGAGAACGCCGGCGTCCCCCTGCCCGAGCCGGCCCGGTGACGCCCAACTTCCGGCGGCGGATGACCCTCGGGGTGCTCGCCGTGCTCCTCGTCGTCGCGGTCGTCTACGCCGCCGTGCGCTGACCCGAACCTGCGCACTCATTGCGGATCCCCCACCTCGAGCCGGCCCACGGAGGGCGTGTGAGGTGGGGGATCCGCAATGAGTCGGGCGAGGGCGTCAGGACAGGCGCTCGACGACGTGCTCGACGCAGCCGATGAGCGCGGAGACGTCGTCCGGCTCCACCGCCGGGAAGCAGGCGACGCGCAGCTGGTTGCGGCCGAGCTTCCGGTAGGGCTCGACGTCGACGACCCCGTTGGCGCGCAACGTCTTCGCGACCGCGGAGGCGTCGACGGCGTCGTCGAAGTCGATCGTCGCCACGACGCGGCTGCGGTGCGACGGGTCGGTGACGTACGGCGTCGTGTAGCCGGTGCGCTCGGCCCACTCGTAGAGCCGGCCGCTGGAGTCGGCGGTGCGGGAGGTCGCCCAGTCGAGGCCGCCGTTGTCGTTGAGCCACTCGACCTGGTTCGCGAGCATGGCGAGGGTCGCGACGGCCGGCGTGTTGTAGGTCTGGTCCTTGCGCGAGTTGTCGATCGCCGTCGGGAGGCTGAAGAAGTCGGGGACCCAGCGTCCGGACGCGGTGATCTCCTCGACGCGGGCGAGCGCGGCGGGGGAGAACAGGCCGATCCACAGGCCGCCGTCGGACGCGAAGGACTTCTGCGGCGCGAAGTAGTAGACGTCGGCCTCGGAGACGTCGACGGGCAGGCCTCCGGCGCCGGAGGTGGCGTCCACGAGGAGGAGCGCGTCGGCATCCGCGCCCTCGACCCGGCGGACCGGCGCCATGACGCCGGTGCTCGTCTCGTTGTGCGCCCACGCGTAGGTGTCGACGCCGGCCTCGGCGACCGGGTCGGGACGGCTGCCCGGCTCGCTCGTGATGATCGTCGGCTCCCCGAGGAAGGGGGCCTTCTTGGTGACGGAGCCGAACTTGCTCGAGAACTCGCCGAACGCGAGGTGCTGCGCCCGGTCGCGGACGAGACCGAACGCCGCGATGTCCCAGAAAGCGGTCGAGCCGCCGTTGCCGAGGACGACCTCGTAGCCGTCCGGCAGGTCGAAGAAGGTGGCGAGGCCCTCACGGACCGCCTTGACGAGGTTCTTGACCGGCGCCTGGCGGTGGGAGGTGCCGAGGACGGAGCGACCGATGGCGGAGAGCGCCTCCACCTGGGCGGGGCGGACCTTCGAGGGTCCGGACCCGAAGCGACCGTCGCTGGGCAGGAGGTCGGCGGGGATGGTGATGGGGGCGTCGCTCACGTGTCTCTCCGTGGTCGGTCGGCCGCCGGGAGGTCGCTCACCGGCGGTGGCGCAGGCGGGGCCGCGCCGGACGGCCGGGTCGGCGTCGCTGGCGACCGCGGCCGCCCCCATCGTCACAGGTGCTGACCGGGTGCCGGACGCCGGGTCCACCAGATGGGAACGCCCCGGATCGCCCCACCCCCGACCGCTACACGGCTGAGCTCGCCGGAGCCGAGCGGCGGGTCCACGCGGCTCGCGGCCGGCCGGTGGCTCCCCGGTGTCAGGCCTTGGCGCGGTAGCCGGGCACGTCGGACAGCGGGCGCTCGCCCGGGCCGACGTAGCGCGAGCTCGGTCGGATGAGCCGGCCGGTCCGCTTCTGCTCGAGGACGTGCGCCGACCAGCCGGCCGTGCGGGCCGCGACGAACAGCGGCGTCATCATCTCGCCGGGGACCTCGGCGAAGTCGAGGAGGACGGCCGCCCAGAAGTCGACGTTGGTCTCCATCCGACGCTCCGGGTGGCGCTCCGCGAGCTCGGCGATGGCCGCCTTCTCGAGCTCGAGGGCCACCTCGTAGCGGGGGGCGCCGAGCCGCTTGCACGTGTCGCGCAGGACGGCGGCGCGCGGGTCGTAGGCCCGGTACACCCGGTGCCCGAAGCCCATGAGGCGCTCCTTGCGGTCGAGGACGCCCTTGACGTACCTCGTCGCGTCACCCATCTCCTCGACGCCCTCGATCATGTGCTGGGCCCGGCTCGGCGCGCCACCGTGCAGGGGGCCGGAGAGGGCGCCGATCGCGCCGGAGAGGCACGCGGCCACGTCGGCACCGGTGGACGCGATGACCCGCGCGGTGAACGTCGAGGCGTTGACGCCGTGCTCGGCGGCGGAGATGAAGTACGCGTCGATGGCCTCGACGTGCTTGGGGTCCGGCTCGCCCCGCCAGCGGATCATGAACCGCTCGGGGATGGTGCGGCCCTTGTCGACCTCGGACTGCGGCACCATCGGCTTGCCGACGCCGTGCGCGGACTGGCCGATGAACGAGATCGCCATGACCGAGGCGCGGGCGAGGTCGTCGCGGGCCTGTGCGTCGTCGATGTCGAGCAACGGCCGGAAGCCCCAGAGCGGGGCGAGCTGGGCGATCGCGGACTGGACGTCGACGCGGATGTCGCCGGTGTGCACCGGCAGCGGGAACGGCTCGGCGGGCGGCAGGCCCGGGTCCATCTCACCGTCGACGAGCAGCCCCCACACCTGGCCGAAGGACACCGTCCCGACGAGGTCGTTGATGTCGACCCCGCGGTAGCGCAGGGCGCCACCTTCCTTGTCGGGCTCGGCGATCTCGCTCTCGAAGGCGATCACGCCCTCGAGTCCGGGGTAGAAGTTCGGGTCGCTCGTGGTGGTGGAGGAAGTCATCCTGTCCCCGTTCGCTCGTCGCCGGTGTCGGGCTGGCCCATTGTGCACGCCGTCGCCCGGCGCTCCCACCCTCGGGGCCCCGGGATGGACAGCGGCGGGGGCGCCGTGCCCTCCGCCGCCGCGGTCGCGCCTCAGCCGCCCCGGGGGTCGCGGACGGCCATGTCGGGGCCGCCGGCGTCGCGCAGCTCGAAGAGGTCGGAGGCCTCGATGAGCTTGCTCAGCTTGGCGTAGCCGTAGTTGCGCGAGTCGAAGGACGACTGGTTGTTGATGCGCTGCCCGACGGTGCCGATGCGGGCCCACCCGGAGTCGTCGGCGGCGCTCTCGACGGCCCGGCGCAGCAGGGCGACGAGGCGGCGGTCGCCGCGCAGCTGGTCGCGGGTGGCGCGCTCGGGGGCGGTGCCGGTGGCCTTCTTCGGGGTGGCCTTCGTCGGGGTCTTCGCGGTGGCCTTGGCGGCGCGCTTCGCCGTGGACCTGGCGGTGGGGGCCTCGGCCGGAGCGTCCGCCGCGGGCTCGGGCGCCTCGGCTGTGGACGTGGCGGCCTGGGTGGCCCGGCGGCCGCGGGTCGTCTTCCTGGGCTCGGGCTCGTCGGCGTCCGCGGAGGCGTCGGCCTGGCCGCTGGGCGAGGAGAGCCGGTCGAGGACGAGGAAGCGGGTGCAGGCGCTCTGGAACGCGGGGGGCGTCTTGGCGTCACCGAAGCCGTAGACCGCCACACCGTGCTCGCGCAGGTGGATGACCAGTGGGGTGAAGTCGGCGTCCGAGGAGACGATGGCGAACGCGTCCGGCCGCTGCGTGTGGAGGATCTCGACGGCGTCGACGGCGAGGGCCATGTCGCTCGCGTTCTTCCCCTTGGAGGGGTCGAACTGCTGCACGGGCCGGATCGCGTTCTCGTGCAGCACCTCCTGCCATCCCTTGAGCTCGGACTTGGTCCAGTTGCCGTACGCGCGGCGAATCGTCGTCTCGCCGAGGGCGGCCAGCTCGTTGAGGATGACCTCCAGCCGGCGGGCGCGCGCGTTGTCGGCGTCGATGAGCAGCGCGATGCGCGCGGAGTCGGCCATGCGGCGACCCTAGCCGCCCCGGGACTCGGCGCGGCCCCGGCGAGGCCGTGGGGGATGATGCGGCGGTGCTGCGCTCCCTCCTCCCGGACCTCACGCCGTTCCGGCGCAGCAGGGACTACCGGCGGCTGTGGACCGGCTTCACGCTGTCGAACATCGGCTCGCAGATGGCCGTCGTCGCCATCGGGCTGCAGGTGTACGACCTCACCGGCTCCACGGCGTCGGTCGGGCTCGTCGGGCTCTTCGCCCTCGTGCCGCTCGTCGTCATGGGCCTGTACGGCGGGGCCCTCGCCGACCACCACGACCGGCGGCTGGTCGGCCTCGTCGCGACGCTCGTCGCGGCGGGGACGAGCACCGTCGCGGCGGCCCAGGCCTGGCTGGGGTCGACCTCGGTGTGGCTGCTCTACGGCATCGTCGCGGTGTGGAGCGGGGCCTTCGCGGTCTCGTCGCCGGCCCGCTCGAGCATCTACCCGCGCCTCCTCCCACCGGACCAGTTGCCGGCCGCCAACGCGCTGTCCGTCTTCGCGATGAACACCGCGCTGACCGCCGGGCCGCTGCTGTCCGGGCTGCTCGTCGACTGGGGCGGCTACCGGGCGGCGTACACGACTGACGCGGTGCTGACGCTCGCGGCGGTCCGGAGCCTGTGGCTGCTGCACCCCGTGCCGCCGGACCGGGACGAGGGGGAGGCGGCGGCGCCGCGCCGGGTCGGGGTGCGCTCGGTCCTCGACGGGTTCGCGTTCCTGCGCACCGCGCCGAACGTGCGAATGACCTTCGTCGCCGACATCGTCGCGATGCTGCTCGCCCAGCCGCGCGTCCTCTTCCCGGCGGCCGGCGCGGTGATCCTCGGCGGCGGCGCACGGACGGTCGGCGCGCTGTACGCGGCGGCGGCCGTGGGCGGCATCCTCGCGATGACCCTCTCGGGTCGGCTCGGCGGCGTGCGCCGGCAGGGCACGGCCATCCTCGTGAGCGTCGCCGGCTGGGGCGTGGGCATCGCCGGGCTGGGGGTGGCGCTGCTCGCGGCCGGTGGAGCGGTGAGCCGGGGGCACGCCCTCGTCGCGGCCCTCGCGGCGATGGCCTTCGCGGGAGCGGCGGACTCCGTGAGCTCGGTGTTCCGGACGACGATCCTGCAGTCGGCGGCACCGGACCGGATGCGCGGGCGGCTGCAGGGGGTGTTCGTCGTCGT
>JACXUW010000594.1 GCA_014763705.1 Micrococcales bacterium
CCGTGCGCCGGCGCACCTGCCGGCCCCGGAAACCCCGGTGCCGGGCCCCGGCGCGCCTCGCACGCACGCCGAGGCGCCGCGTGGATAGTGGGCGACCATGGGAGAGTCAGGCGTCGGCGTGCTCGAGCGCACCCGCGAACCCCGCAGCGCCCGCCCGGACTCACGGGCGGTCCTCGCGGCGCGTCGTCAGCACCGCCGTCGCGCGGTCACCCTCCTCCTGCTCACCCTCGTCGTCCCCGGCTCGGCCCAGCTCGTGGCGGGCCGCCGTGGCCTCGGGCGCGCGGCGCTGCGGGTGTGGCTCTCACTGCTCGGGGTGCTGCTCGTCGTCGGGCTGCTCGCGCTCGTCAGCCGGCCGGCGGTCCTGTGGCTCGCGACCCGCGGCTGGGTCCTCCTGCTGGTCCAGGTCGTCCTCCTCGTCGTGGCCGTCGGCTGGGCCGTCCTCCTCGTCGACGCGTGGCGCCTCGGTCGCCCGGACCGGCTCTCGCTCGGGGAACGGCGCGGCCTGCTCGCCGCCCTCGTCGTCCTCCTCCTCGTGCCGGCCCTCGTCGGCTGGACCGGCGTCGGCGTCGGCCGGGCCCGCGGCGCGATGACCACCCTGTTCGGCTCCGGGGAGGCCGCGGCCGCCGCGAAGGGCCGCTACAACATCCTCCTGCTCGGCGGCGACAGCGGAGCCGACCGCGTGGGCCTGCGCCCGGACAGCATCCAGCTGGCGAGCATCGACGCCGGCACCGGCCGCGCGGTGCTCTTCGGCTTCTCGCGCGAGACCGAGAACATCCGCTTCCGGCCCGGCTCGACGATGGCGCGGCTCATGCCGCAGGGCTGGACCTGCGGCGACGAGTGCCTCCTCAACGCGCTCTACACGTGGGGCGAGGACCACAAGAAGCTCTTCCCCGCCGGCACCAAGGACCCCGGGCTGGTCGCGACGAAGGAGGCGGTCGAGGCACTGACCGGCCTCGACATCCAGTACTACGTCATGGCCGACCTGCGGGGTTTCGCGAGCATGATCAACGCGGTCGGTGGCCTCGACATCACCGTGCAGCGCAAGACCCCGATCGGCGGCAACGGCGCTCCGATCAGCGGCTACATCCAGCCCGGGAAGCAGCACCTCGACGGCTACCACGCGCTCTGGTACGCCCGCAGCCGCGTGGGGTCGACGAACTACGAGCGGATGGCCCGCCAGCGCTGCGTCGTCACCGGCCTCGTCAAGCAGCTCGACCCGAAGACCGTGCTGCTGAACTTCGGCGACATCGCGACGTCCGCGACCGGTCTCATCCGCACCGACGTCCCGCAGGACGCCCTCGCCGAGCTCGCCGACGTCGCTGTGAAGACCAAGCAGGAGAAGATCACCGCGGTCAACTTCGTCCCGCCGCTCATCAAGCCGTGGGACTACGACCCGCAGGTGGTCCGCTCGACCGTCGCCAAGGCCATCGCGACGAGCGAGCGCGGCACGACGGCCGCCACCCCGAAGGCCTCCGGCACGGCCGCGACACCGAGGGCGACGGCGAAGAGCCCGGCGCCGAAGGCCTCGACGCCCGCCGTCATGGAGCGCCCCGGCACCGACCCCGACGCCGACACCGGCGACCTCGCGAGCGTGTGCTCTGCGGGATGATGGCCGGGATGAGCACCGAGCCCACCCCCTCCACCGC
>JACXUW010000595.1 GCA_014763705.1 Micrococcales bacterium
CCCTATCATCGACCGACAGAGGGGAGAGTTCGTCCATGTTGCAGATTGCCGATCAGAAAGTCCGTCTCGGAGACGCCGCACGTCGCTTTTTGGCGGCCGACCGAAAGATGCTGATCGACGGCCAGTGGGTCGACGCGCAGTCGGGCCGGATGATCGCGGTGGTAGACCCTGCCACAGGTCTGAAGCTCGTCGACGTGCCGGCCGCTGGGGCGGCGGATGTTGATCGGGCCGTTGCCGCCGCACGCCGCGCCTTCGAGGGGGCCTGGTCCGCTGCGCGCCCGGTGCTGCGTGAACGGCTTCTCCTGAAGCTGGCCGATCTTCTCGAAGCCAATGCGGACGAGATGGCTGAACTGGAGACGATCGACAGCGGCAAGCTGCTGATGATGTCGCGCCACGGCGATCTGACCCTGGCGATCGACTCGCTGCGCTATATGGCCGGCTGGGCGACGAACCCTCGTCCGTCCTCGTGGCCCTCGCTGCCGTGGCCGCCGCCGTGGTCGTCCTCACGGCCACCGCGAAGGAGCACTCGCGCCTCGCCGCCTGAGGGGCGAAGACGGCGGTGCCGCCGGGCTCAGTGCCGGGTGGGACGCCAGACGACGAGGGCCTGGCTGCGGGTGGCCCGGGGCCGCTCGCCGAGCCGGGCGGCGTAGACGTCGCCGGTCGGGCTGACCGAGAACACCCGGGTGGTGCGTCCGCTGCCGGCCTCGAGCGCCTCGACCTCGGCAGCCAGCTCGGCCACCCGCGCCCGGAGCGCGTCGACCTGGTTCTCGAGCTCGAGGATGCGGGCGATGCCGGCGAGCGAGACACCCTCCTCCTGGGAGAGCCGCTGCACCTCACGCAGCAGCGCGACGTCACGCTGGCTGTAGCGGCGGCCACCGCCCCGGGTGCGCGACGGCGTGACGAGGCCGAGCCGGTCGTACTGGCGCAGGGTCTGCGCGTGCATCCCTGCGAGCTCGGCCGCGACCGAGATGACGAAGACGGGGGTGTCGTCGTCGGGCGAGAAGGCGGATGCCTCGATCCGGGCCATCACGTCACCTCCGGTCAGGTCGCGGCCTGCTGGAACAGGCTCGCACGCGGGTCGGCCCCGGCCTCGGCGTCACGCAGCGTCTCGACCGCGCGCCGCGCCTCGTCCGAGAGCCGCTGGGGGACGACGACCTGGACGCGGGCGAGCAGGTCGCCGGTGCCGTGCCGGCCGGCGACGCCACGGCCCTTGACCCGCAGCACGCGCCCGCTGGGGGTGCCGGGGGCCACCTTGACCTTGACGCTCGAGCCGTCGAGCGTCGGGACCGGCACGGTCGCACCGAGCGCGGCCTCGGCGAAGGTCACCGGCAGGTCGACCGTCAGGTGGTCGCCGTCGCGCCCGAAGACGGGGTGCTTCTCGACGGTCACGGTGAGGATGAGGTCGCCCTTCGGGGCTCCGGGGTCGCCCTCGGCACCCTTGCCGCGCAGCCGGATCTTCTGACCGTCGCGGACGCCGGCCGGGATCTTCGTCGTGATCCGCCGGCCCTCGGCGGTGCTCAGGGTGACCGTCGCGCCCTCGACCGCGTCGCGGAAGCTCAGCGTCGTGCGGGCCTGGACGTCGGCGAGGCGCACGCGGTGTTGTCGGATCCCAAGCAGCGCGAGGAGTACGACGCCATCC
>JACXUW010000596.1 GCA_014763705.1 Micrococcales bacterium
CGGCGACGTCGTCGGGATGGCGGTCTGGTTCCTGTCGTACTCGACGTGGACCGGGACCAACGGGGTCTGGCTCGAGGACCTCTACGTCGACCCCGCGCACCGGGGCAGCGGCCTCGGCCAGGACCTGCTGCGCACCCTCGCCCGGGTGTGCGTCGAGCGCGGGTACCACCGGCTCGAGTGGTGGGTGCTCGACTGGAACGCGCCGAGCATCGGCTTCTACGAGTCGATCGGGGCCCGCCCGCAGGACGAGTGGACGCGCTTCCGGCTCGACGGCGACGCGCTGGCGGCCCTCGCGGGCTGACCCGGGCCGAGGCGCCGGACGGCTCAGGCCTCGGGGACGTTCTGCTCGAGCTCGGCGAGCCACGCGGCCGCGCTCGCGTCCGAGGGCATCCGCCAGTCGCCGCGCGGGCTGAGCGAGCCACCCGCGACGACCTTGGGGCCGTTGGGGATCGCCGAGCGCTTGAACTGGTTCTGGAAGAACCGGCGCAGGAAGACGCCCATCCAGTGCCGGATGGCGGGCAGGTCGTGGGCGACGCGGTCGCGCTCGGGGTAGCCGGCCGGCCACGCGCCGGTGGACGCGTCGGCCCACGCGTGCTCGGCGAGGAACGCGATCTTGCTCGGCCGGTCGCCGCGGCGCAGCACGTGGAAGAGCGTGAAGTCGTGCAGCGCGTACGGCCCGATGGTGTCCTGGGTCGACTGGATCTTCTCCCCCTCGCGGGCCGGCACGAGCTCGGGGGAGATCTCGGTGTCGAGGATCGCGAGGAGGGTCCGGTCGGCCTCGGGGTCGCTGAGCTCGCCGTGCGACACCACCCAGCGGATCAGGTGCTGGATGAGGGTCTTCGGCACCCCGGCGTTGACGCCGTAGTGCGACATCTGGTCTCCCACACCGTAGGTGCACCAGCCGAGCGCGAGCTCGGAGAGGTCGCCCGTGCCGAGCACGATGCCGCCGCGGTGGTTGGCGGTGCGGAACAGCAGGTCGGTACGCAGGCCGGCCTGGACGTTCTCGAAGGTCACGTCGTAGACCTCCTCGCCGTCGCCCGCCGGGTGGCCGAGGTCGCGGAGCATCTGGGTGGCGAGCGGCCGGATGTCGACCTCCTCCCACTCGATCCCGAGCGACTCCATGAGGTGGACGGCGTTGGCCCTCGTCGCGTCGCTCGTCGCGAACCCGGGCATGGTCAGGCCGAGGACGTGGGTGCGCGGGAGCCCGAGGCGGTCGCAGGCCTTGACCGCGACGATGAGCGCGTGGGTCGAGTCGAGCCCGCCGGAGACGCCGATGACGATGCGCGGCATCCGTTCCGGGTCGCCGCCGCCGATGGCCCGATGAAGACCAGCCCCGCGGCCTCGACCGCCTCGAAGGCGAGGCTCGCGGCATCGGAGCCTTGCGCCTTTGCAACCACCGGCACCTTGTTGCGCTCGCCCCACACCTTCAACTGCTCGATGGCGTCGTCGCGTCGCTCCTGAACGGTCTGGCCCTGGCCGACGAAGGTCCTGCTGCTGGAGCCGCTGCTGTCGAGTCTCACGCCCGGCGTCGTGAAGACGAGATCGCCGGACTGGAAGTCGAAGCTCAGGGTGACGCCCTCCAGGCCGCGGAAGTTCATCACCGCGTCCACTTCCTCGTCGCCCTGGTATCCGAAGTCC
>JACXUW010000133.1 GCA_014763705.1 Micrococcales bacterium
CCCCCGCGTCGGGGGTGGCCGGGGCGCCCGGCATCGGCGCCTCTCCGCGAAGGCGCCGGATCTCGTCGTCCCGCACCGCGATCCGGGCCTCGAGGGTGCCGACGACGTCGTCGACCTGGTCCATCCGGTAGCCGCGGAACGCGAGCCGGTAGGTGGTGGCCTCCGGGTCGCCGCCGCGGGCCGCGGCCGGCTGCTGACGGCCCAACCACCACGCCGCGGCGAGGAGCACCCCGACCGCCCCCACGGCGGCGAGCACCGACCACGTCACGGCGCGACCCCGGGCCGGGCCCGCTCGGCGGCGGCGACGAGGCCCTCGACGACGCGGCCGAAGAGCACCGGCCCCAGGCGGTCGCCGAGCGGCCGGGTGAGCCGCCGCAGGCCGGGCAGCCAGATCTCCTCGACCCAGACGACCTGCGAGCCCTCGCCCGCGTCGGACACCGTGATGTCGGCCCACCCGCGCAGGAACCAGCCGGTCTTGACCAGCCGCAGCCGGTGGCCGGGCTCGAGGGCGGTGACGAGCATCCGGTCCGCACCGGCGAGCGGGCCGAGCCGGGTCACGGCGCTGACCTCCGCGCCGAGGACCAGCCCGCCGTCCGGGACGTGCACGTCGGTGAGCGGGACGTGCCGGGTGTGCTCCGGGAGGTCGGTGACGGCGGCCCAGGCCGCGGACCGCGGGAGCCGGGTCGCGCGGCGGACGGTGAAGGCCATCAGGGCTCCCCCGCCGCGTCCGGGCGCAGCTCGTCGACCTCGCGCTCGCGGGCGGCGAGGTCGGAGCGCAGCCGCTCGAGGTGCGCGTCGACGTCCTCCGGGCGGTAGCCGCGCGCGGCGGTGTCGAAGCGCACGGCGTCGACGTCGGCGGCGGCCGGCTCGTCGGGCAGGCCGTGGTCCGGGGTCGTCGTGACCGCCGGGGCCAGCGGGTCGACGCCCACCCGACCGGTCGCCACGGCGAGGACGACGGCGACGAGCGCCACCGCGACGAGGGCGAGGAGGACCGGGACCACGGGCCGATCCTACGGCGGCGACCTGCGGTTACTCCGGGTGCCGTGCGGCCGCCCGGCGCGCGACGGCACGGTCGGCCTCGACGACGACGCGGACCGCCTCCTCCGGGTCGTCGGTGAGGGTGAGCAGCGCGAGGTCGACCGCGCCCAGCGTGCCGGCGGCCGCCGCGGTGTGGGTCAGCCAGTCGAGCAGCCCGCCCCAGTAGTCGGTCCCGAGGAGGACGATCGGGAAGCTCGTCACCTTCTGGGTCTGGACGAGGGTGACGGCCTCGAACAGCTCGTCGAGGGTGCCGAAGCCGCCGGGCAGGACGACGAAGCCGCACGCGTACTTGACGAACATCGTCTTGCGGGCGAAGAAGTAGCGGAAGTTGACGCCGAGGTCGACGTGCTCGTTGAGCCCGGCCTCGAAGGGCAGCTCGATGCCGAGCCCGACCGAGGTGCCGCCGGCCTCGAGCGCTCCCTTGTTCGCCGCCTCCATCGCGCCGGGGCCACCCCCGGTGATGACGGCGTAGCCGGCCTCGGCGAGGGCCCGCCCGACCCGCTCGCCGAGCGCGTACTCGCGGCTGTCCGGACGGGTCCGCGCCGACCCGAAGACGCTGACCGCGGGGCCGAGCTCGGCCAGGGCGCCGAACCCGGTGACTGCTCGAGCAGGGCATCGGGCACGCGGTGCAGGTTGGCGACTACCTGAAGCTGGCGTGGCTCACCAGCTCCTTGGCAACACTGGGCGGCGCACTCGGGGCCGGCCTGGAGAGCGACGATGTGGTCCGGGCCGCCGCGTACACCTACCGGCAGGAGTCGGGTCAGGGCGCACGCGATGGGCAACCGGGGACACCTCCGGACTCCCGGGAGTGAGCCCGAGCAGCCGGTCGTCGTTCCTCGCCGCCGCCATCTCGGCCAGCGGGGCGTCCTCCTCGTCGCTCTACTCCCGCCGGCGTGGCAGGACGGTCAGGACCATGCCGATGTAGGTGCGGAACTCGACCATGTAGGCGCGGAGGAACTCCTTCGTGGCGTCGTTGGTGACCTCACCATCGTCCAGGAAGACCTCGGGCGAGTACTGGATGTAGGCCTCGGGAGAGGTCATCTGGCGGGCGTTGCAGAAGCTGAGGACGCCCCGCAGGCCCTGTTGACCCATGGCGGTGCCGAGCTGGCCGATCGAGGCCCCGATCACCGCGGCCGGGATGTGGTCGAAGGAGTTCTGACCCCACGGTCGTGATGCCCAGTCGATCGCGTTCTTCAGGGCTCCCGGGATGGAGCGGTTGTACTCGGGCGCGACGAAGAGCACCGCATCGACGGCAGCGATCGACGCCTTGAGCTCCCGGGCCACCCGGGGGTAGTCGTCGTCGAAGTCGGGGCTGTACAGGGGCAGGTTGCCGATGGGGATCTCGCTGAACTCCAGGTCGTCCGGGGCCAGCTTGATCAGGGCCTTGGACAGGGTCCGGTTGATCGACGTCGACGACAGGCTGCCGACGAAGTAGCCGACCGTGTAGGTGCTCATGTGTTCCTCCTCGTTTCGTGGTCCTGCGCGGGCGCCACTCCGATCACCGGCGCCCCTCGGCCTCCAGGAACTCGTGCACCTGGCGGATCGCGACCGACCCCTCGCCAACGGCGGAGGCGACGCGCTTGACCGAGCCACTGCGCACGTCGCCCACGGCGAACACGCCTCGGCGGCTGGTCTCGAACATGCGGTCGGAGCCCTAGGCCGACCCGGTGAGCACGAAGCCCTTCGGGTCCAGCTGGAGTTGTCTCTGAAGCCAACCGGTGTGGGGCGCCGCACCGATCAGCACGAACAGGGCGCTCGTCGCGATCCGCTGCTTCGCGTCCCTCCGGAGCTCGTGCAGCACGACCTCTTCGAGCGCCCCCTCCCCGATGAGCTCGCACACCTCGCTGTTGTGCCAGACCTTGATGCGTGGTGACTGCTCGACGCGGTCGGCCAGGTAACGGGACATGTCCCGTCCCAGGTCGTCGTGTCGGATGACCAGGTTGACCAACGGCGACCGTCGGGCCAGGAAGCAGGCGGCCTGGCCCGCGGAGTTGCCGCCTCCCACGACGGTGACCGGGTCCTGCCGGCAGAGCCGCGCTTCGAACTCCGTGGCGGCGTAGTAGACGCTGCTGCGCTCGAGACGGTCCAACCCCGGGACGTCGAGGCGTCGGTAGCGGACACCCGTCGCGATGAGCACGGCGTGCCCGACCAGGTCACCTCCATCGGCCAGCCCCACCACGTGGTAACCGTCGGTCTGCGCGAGGGAGGTCGCCTCACCGGGAATGCTGAAGGCGGCGCCGAACTTACGGGCCTGCACCACTGCGCGGTCGGCCAGCTCCGCGCCGGTGACACCGGCCGGGAACCCCAGGTAGTTCTCTATCTGGGAGGACGTGGCCGCCTGTCCGCCGGTGGCGAGCGCGTCCAGGACGACCGTCGAGAGTCCCTCGGAGGCGGCGTACACCGCTGCGGCCAGCCCACCTGGGCCTGCGCCCACCACGACCAGGTCGTACGCCGCGCGTTGCGGCGCCGCTCGGAGGCCCAGGAGCTGGGCCAGCTCCGTGGTGCTGGGATTGCGCAGGACCGTCTTCCCCTTCCAGATCACGACGGGGGTCTGGTCCGGTGGGATGTCGAACGCCCGGAGGGTGGCCTCTGCGTCGGGGTCCTCCTCGACGTCCTCCCAACGGCACGGGATGCGGTTGCGGCTCGCGAAGTCCCTCAGTCGGCGCGTGTCGGCTGAGTAGCGGGAGCCGATGATCCGGAGGCCGGCGCCGAGGTCGGCATGAATGCGGCGCCGGAGCATGAAGGCTCGCAGGATCAGGTCTCCCAGCGCCTGATCCACGGTGACCGCCTCCTTGAGCCGGTCGTAGGAAACTTCGAGGAGTTCAACGTCGGTCTGGGCTATGGCGGTGACGTAGACCGCTTGGCCGGTCAGGATTGACAGGTCACCCACGAAGCGACCACGGTCGTGGACGGCGAGCACCCGCGACTCTCCCCCGGGGCCTTCCTCCTGGAGGACCTGAACTCTTCCGTCCAGGACGACGAAGAAGCCGCAGTCGCGGTCCCCCGCGCAGAACAGCGTGGCGCCCTTGGTGAGTCTCTTCCGCTCGCCGTACTGCGAGAGCAGCATGACCTGCTCGTCGCTGAGCCGGGGGTAGGCGCCGGTGGTGTCGGGGGTCTCAGGGAGGTCCACGAGACCGACCTCAGACGAACTGCTCGTCGACATAGCACCACCTCCAGTGCTCCCCCGGCTCGATCGAACGAACGATGACGTGGCCGGTCGTGGCTGCGTGAGCGCGTGCGTGTCGCATCGGTGACGAGTCGCAGCAGCCGACCTGACCGCAGGTCAGGCACTGGCGCAGGTGCACCCACGGGGTGCCGAGCCGGACGCACTCCGCGCACAGACGCCGGGCTGGTGGCGGCACCGGCTGGACGATGCCGAGGTGCGGGTCGGCACCTACACGCGTGGGACTGGCGGTCATGACGTCACCTCGGTGAGCTTGGACTCGACCCAGGAGCGCAGCCGGGGCTCCGGGAGTGCGCCGACCTGTGTGTCGACCACCGCACCGTGGTCGAGGAGGACCAGCGTCGGGATCGACTGCACCCCGAACCGCCGGCTCACCTCCGGGTTGTCGTCGGCGTTGACCTTGACCAGCTTGAGCTTGCCGGACAGCTCGCCGGCCAGCTTCTCCAACGCCGGGCTCACCATCCGGCACGGGCCGCACCACGGCGCCCACACATCGACCAGCACAGGCAGGCTCGATTCGTCGACGACGGCGTGGAACTCGGCGTCGTTCGCGTCGACCACCCAGCGCAGCGGGGTCCCGCACCTCCCGCAGCGTGGGGTGCCGTCGGCGACCGGGGGAACGCGGTTCTTGGTTCCGCAGTTGGCGCACACGACCGTCGTCGACTTCTGGTTTTCCGCGGTCATGCCACGGCCCGCCCTTCTGGCGGGCTGCCTGCAGCAGCCACCGTGATCTTCCCGTCGGCGACGTCGACCGAGACCGAGCCTCCCTCGGCCGCGTCCCCGCGCAGCAGTGCCCGGCCGACCGCCGTCTCCACCTCCCGGGAGATGAACCGCCGCAGCGGGCGGGCGCCGTATGCCGGGTCGAAGCCCTGGTCGGCGATGAAGCGACGCGCTGCGGCCGTGACCTCGAGGGTGATCCGCATGTCGGCCAGCCGCTCGCGCAGCTCCTCGAGCTGGAGGTCGACGATGCGCTCGATCTCGGCGAGCGTGAGCGGCTTGAACATCACGATCTCGTCGACACGGTTGAGGAACTCAGGACGGAAGTGGGACTGCAAGGTGCGCATCACCATCGAGCGAGCGTCGTCCTTGATCTCCCCGTCCGGGGTGACCCCATCGAGGAGGTGTTCCGAGCCGATGTTGGAGGTCATGATCAGCACGGTGTTGCGGAAGTCGACGGTGCGACCGTGGGAGTCGGTCAGCCGGCCGTCGTCGAGCACCTGGAGCAGGGTGTTGAAGACGTCGACGTGGGCCTTCTCGATCTCGTCGAGCAGGACCACCGAGTACGGCTTGCGCCGCACGGCCTCCGTGAGCTGACCGCCCTCCTCGTAGCCGACGTAGCCGGGAGGTGCTCCGACCAGTCGACTGACGGTGTGCCGCTCCTGGTACTCGCTCATGTCGATCCGGACCATGTTCTCCACGGTGTCGAACAGGGAGACGGCCAGCGTCTTGGCGAGCTCGGTCTTGCCGACGCCCGTGGGGCCCAGGAAGATGAACGACCCGATGGGCCGCTGCGGGTTCTTGATGCCCGACCTGGCGCGGACGACGGCGTCGGCCACCAGCTGGACTGCCTCGTCCTGGCCGATGACACGTTCGTGGAGCACCTCGTCGAGGCGGAGCAGCTTGTCGCGCTCGCCTTCCTGCAGGCGGGTGACCGGGATGCCGGTCCAGCGCGCCACGATGTCGGCGATCTCGTCGGCGGTCACGACCTCGCGCAGCAGCCTCCGGCCACCCTGCTTGCCGAGGAGCCGGGACTCGGCTGCCTCCAGGCGACGCTGGATCTCCGGCAGCCGGCCGTGGCGCAGGGACGCCGCTCGGTTGAGGTCGTACTCGCGCTCGGCCCGCTCGCTGTCCAGCCGCACCTGTTCCAGCTCCTGGCGCAGGGACTGCACCTCGCGGAGCGCCGACCGTTCGGCCTCCCACTGCGCGCGCAGCGCATCGGCTTCGGCCCGCGCGTCCGCCAGCTCCTTGCGCAGCTCCTCGAGGCGCGCTTTGCTCGCGGAGTCCTCTTCCTGCGACAGTGCCGCCTCCTCGATCTCCATCCGCGTCACGCGCCTGGTGAGCTCGTCGAGCTCGGCCGGCATCGAGTCGATCTCGGTGCGCAGCATCGCGCAGGCCTCGTCGACGAGGTCGATTGCCTTGTCGGGCAGGAAGCGGTCGGAGATGTAGCGGTGGCTCAAGGTCACTGCCGCCACCAGGGCGCCGTCGTGGATCTTCACGCCGTGGAAGACCTCGAGCCGCTCGCGCAGCCCACGCAGGATCGAGAGCGCGTCCTCTTCGTCGGGCTCCTCGACCAGGACCGGCTGGAACCGGCGCTCGAGGGCTGCGTCCTTCTCGATGTGCGTGCGGTACTCGTCCAGGGTGGTCGCGCCGATCATGTGCAGCTCGCCACGGGCGAGCAGCGGCTTGAGCATGTTGCCGGCATCCATCGCACCGTCGCCGGCGCCGGCACCCACGACGGTGTGCAGCTCGTCGACGAACAGCAGGATGTGACCCTCGGCGCTCTGCACCTCGTTGAGCACGGCCTTGAGCCTCTCCTCGAACTCGCCGCGGTACTTCGCCCCGGCGATGAGCGCCCCCATGTCCAAGGCGAACACGGTCTTGTCCCGCAAGCCCTCGGGCACGTCACCGTCGGCGATCCGCTGGGCGAGGCCCTCGACGATCGCTGTCTTGCCCACCCCGGGCTCGCCGATGAGGACCGGGTTGTTCTTGCTCTTGCGGGACAGGATCTGGACGGTTCGACGGATCTCGGAGTCCCGGCCGATCACCGGCTCGAGCTTGCCCGCCGCCGCTGCAGTGACGAGGTCGCGCCCGTACTTCTCCAGCGCCTCGTAGGTTCCCTCCGGAGTCGCCGAGGTCACCCGCTGGTGACCACGCACGTCCGTCAGTGCGGCAAGGAACGTGTCCCGGGTCAGCCCCTGAGCGTGGAGGAGGCGTCCGGCGGCTGATCCCGACCCCTCCTCCACGAGGGCGATGACGAGGTGCTCGACCGAGATGTACTCGTCCTTCAGCCTCCGGGCCTCCCGGTCGGCCGCGTCGAGCAGTCGCGAGAGCCTCTGGGTGACGTGCACCTGTCCGGGCGTCACACCCGGGCCGCTGACCCGCGGGCGCCGGCCGAGCTCGGACTCGAGCTCCTCGCGCAACCGGTCCGGATCGGCCCCCGCACGGGCGAGCAGGGGCGTGACCAGGCCCTCCGCCTGGTCGAGCAGTGCCAGCAGCAGATGCTCCCCGTCCACCTCCACGTGGCCGAAGCGCAGGGCCTTGGTCTGGGCGTCGTGGAGTGCCTCCTGCGACTTCTGCGTCAGTCTGTTCATGTCCATGGAGCGTCTCCTCGTCGTGGCCTGCGCTGTTGCGCCTTCTCCAGCTCCGCGATCCTGTCGAGCAGCTCGACGACCAGACCGATGGCGCAGTAGCCGAGGTTCAGGCTCATCCGCAGCCGCTGGATCCTGGCCATCTCCTTCACCTGGGAAGGGTTGAACCACAAGCGGCCCTGCGCGTCGCGGGTGACCTCCAGCAGTCCGAGGGCAACCAGGCGGCGTACGAGCTCGGGATGTACGCCGGTGACCTGTGCATAGCTGTCCAGGCTGAGCCGGTACGGCCGGGCGAGGGCGAAGTGGGTGGCCGCTGTCATCGTCTGCTCCTCGCATCGAAGCTGGACACCTTCGCCAGCTCCTCGAAGAGCCGTTGCTCCTCGTCGCTGAGTGCCCTGGGCACGCGGACCTGCAGCTCGGCGTAGAAGTCCCCTGTCTTGCCTCGCGTGTGGGGGAGCCCGCGGCCCTTGAGCCGCAACCTGCGGTGGCTGGACGATCCTGCCGGAACCTTCACTGTGGCCGCCCCTCCGGGGGTGTCGACGGACACCGACGCGCCCAGGGCGGCCTCCCAAGGGGCGATGGGCAGGAGTGCGTGCAGGTCGCGACCTTCGACCCGGTAGCGCGGGTGGTCGGCGATCCGGACCACCAGGTAGAGGTCTCCGGCCGCTGCCGAGCCGCTGCCCGCGCCGCCTTGGCCGCGCAGCCGGATCCGCTGGCCGTCGACCACCCCCGCCGGGATGGTGACGTCGAGCGTGCGGGGGCCGTCGGGGCCGCTGATGGTCAGGCTGCGCTCGGTGCCGTGGTATGCCTCCTCGACCGAGACCTCTACCTCCGCTTCGTGGTCGGAGCCCGGGATCGGGCCCGGCCCCTTTGCCGCGATGATGCTGG
>JACXUW010000597.1 GCA_014763705.1 Micrococcales bacterium
GTGGACGCTCGCCGTCTTCGTGCTGATGAACAGCTCGCGGCCGATCTGGCCGTTGGAGCGCCCGTGGGCCAGCAGCCCGAGCACCTCGCGCTCCCGGGCGGTGAGCACGGACGCGACCGGCCGCACAGACAGGCGGTCGAGGGCGTCGAGGAGGGGCCTGGCCCGCAGCCGCTCGGCGACCGGGCGAGCGAGGTCCACCTGCTCCCGGGCACCGGGCTCGCCGACCGCGGCGAGCACCTCCGCGAGCCGGGCCCGCGAGCGGGCGAGCTCGTAGGGCTCGGCGCGCTCCTCGAAGAGCGCGACCGTCTCCCGCCAGGCGGCGACGAGCGCGGCAGGGTCGGGCGCCGCCCCGGCGAGCCAGTCGGTCCGCAGCCCCTCCGCCCGGGCGCGCGCCACCCACGCGACCCCCTCGAGCGAGGGTGGCGGGAGCGTCGAGCCGGTGCCCCACACGCTCGCGGCGTCGGCGACGAGGGCGTGCGCGACCTCGAGGAGCCGCGCCGCTCGTCGGCGGTCCGCTCGCGCAGCGCGCTCCCGAGGTGGCCGACGACGGTGGCGGCGAGCCGCACCTCGACCGGCACGCGCTCGACCTCCCAGAGGTCGCGGAGGAAGGCGACGAGCTCGGCGTGCACCTCGAGCATCCGGTCGACGTGGCCCTCGCGACCGAGGACGTCGATCGCCGCCGAGCCGGCCTGTACGGCGATCCGGCCGTCCTCGGACCACCACGGCCGGGACGCCGTGAGCAGCTGCTCGGGGTCGGCCTCGCCGCGGGCGGCCGGGATGTAGGAGGCGGCCGACTCCACGCCGGCGAAACCCGCGGCGGGCAGGCCGGCCGCCGCGGCGTCGGCGACGAGTCGCGTCGCGAGGTCCCAGTCGCCCATCTCGTACGCGGCCGTGACCGCGAACGCGCGACCGTCGACCCCGAACACGGACGCCTCGAGCCCGGCCCGGCGGGCCTCGGCGTGCTCGCGCTCGAAGCCCTCGAGGGCCGCTCGGTAGTCGCCCTGCCGCAGGTGCAGGCTCGCGAGCACGTGCATCGCCCGCAGCAGGGCGAGGTCGGGGGCGTCGGTCCACTCGGCGACGACGGCCTCGAGGCGCCGCACGGACTCGCCCGGGTCGCCCGCCGCCTCGCCGAGCCGGACGAGGACGGAGGACAGGTCGGCGCGGTCGACCGCGAGGTCGTGCTCGACGGCGAGGGCCATCGCCTCGTCGGCCACCGCGACCGCCTCCGCGGTGGCCCCGGCGTCGGTGAGCGCCTCGGCCCGCCGGGTGAGCAGCCCGACCCGCAGCGGGGTCGGGGTGTCGTCGCCGAGCAGCTCCAGGGCCTCGGCGGTGATGGCCAGCCGGTCGATCTTCTCCTCGGTCATCCGGGATGCGAAGGCCAGCGCCCCCAGCAGCTCGGCCCGCTCGGTGGGGGACGGGGCCGAGCCGGCGAGCCGTGCCCGCAGGTGCGTCATGGCCCGCATGGGGCGGCCCGCGGCGTTCGCGGCGGCCGCCGCCCGGAGGGTGACCGCGTGGGACTGGGGGTCGTGGACGTCGAGCAGGCCGAGGGCGGTCTCGAAGTGGGCGAGGGCCTCCGCCGGGCCGCCCATCCGCCGGGCGGAGTCACCGGCCCGGACGGCGGCGGTGAGGGCCAG
>JACXUW010000134.1 GCA_014763705.1 Micrococcales bacterium
GTGAGCGACAACGAGGTCGCCCCCCTCGAGACCGCCTTCGGCGTCGACCACCACGTGAGCGTCGCGGAGGCGCCCCAGCGCCCGGCGCACGAGGGTGGCCCCGAGATGGTCCAGCTGCTCAGCCCCGAGGGCGAGCGCGTCCCGAACGCCGAGCTCGACGCCGTCGTCGACGAGCTCTCCGACGAGGCGCTGCGCGGGTTCTACCGCGACCTCGTCCTCGTGCGGCGCTTCGACGCCGAGGCCACGGCGTTGCAGCGCCAGGGCGAGCTCGGCCTGTGGGCCAGCCTGCTCGGCCAGGAGGCCGCCCAGGTGGGCTCGGGCCGCGCGCTGCGTCGCCAGGACTACGCGTTCCCCACCTACCGCGAGCACGGCGTCGCGTGGACGCGGGGCGTCGACCCGGTCAACCTCCTGGGGATGTTCCGCGGGGTCAACCACGGTGGCTGGGACCCCAACGAGAAGAACTTCCACCTCTACACGATCATCATCGGCGCGCAGACCCTCCACGCCACCGGCTACGCGATGGGCGTGCAGCGCGACGGCGACGTCGGCACCGGCGACCCCCGCCGCGACACCGCGGTCATCGCCTACTTCGGCGACGGCGCGACCTCGCAGGGCGACGTCTCCGAGGCGCTCGTCTTCGCCGGGGTCAACAACAGCCCGGTGGTGTTCTTCTGCCAGAACAACCAGTGGGCCATCTCGGAGCCCAACGAGAAGCAGACGCGGGCGCCGCTGTGGCACCGGGCCCGTGGCTTCGGCTTCCCCGGCATCCGGGTCGACGGCAACGACGTCCTCGCGGTCTACGCGGTCACCAAGCAGGCCCTCGACGCCGCCCGCTCCGGCCAGGGCCCCACGTTCGTCGAGGCCTTCACCTACCGGATGGGCGCGCACACGACCTCCGACGACCCGACCAAGTACCGCGTCTCGGCCGAGGTCGAGGTGTGGAAGCACCGTGACCCCATCGAGCGCTACAAGCGCTGGCTCACGACGACCGGCAAGGCCGACGCCGACTTCTTCGACGCCGTCGACGCCGAGGCCGACGAGCTCGGGGCCTCGGTCCGCGAGCGCTGCCTCTCGATGCCCGACCCCGCGCCGTCCGAGATGTTCGAGTACGTCTACGCCGAGGAGCACCCGGTGACGGCGCGCGAGCGGGAGTGGTTCGCCGAGTACCACGCCTCGTTCGAGGAGGAGGCGGCCCGATGAGCACCTCGACGATCGCCAAGGGCATCACCTCGGGCTTGCGCGCCGCGATGGAGCAGGACCCCAAGGTCGTGCTGCTCGGCGAGGACATCGGCAAGCTCGGCGGTGTCTTCCGGGTCACCGAGGGCCTCCAGAAGGACTTCGGCGAGGACCGCGTCATCGACACCCCGCTCGCCGAGGCCGGCATCGTGGGGACCGCGATCGGGATGGCCCTGCGCGGCTACCGCCCGGTCGTCGAGATCCAGTTCGACGGCTTCGTCTACCCGGCCTTCGACCACATCGTCAGCCAGGTCGCCAAGCTGCGTGCCCGCTCGCTCGGGTACGTGACGATGCCGATCGTCATCCGCATCCCGTTCGGCGGTGGCATCGGTGCGGTCGAGCACCACAGCGAGTCGAACGAGACCTACTTCGCGCACACCGCCGGCCTGCGGGTCGTCGCGTGCTCGAACCCGCACGACGCGCACTGGATGATCCGCCAGGCGATCGAGTCCGACGACCCCGTCGTCTTCTACGAGCCGAAGCGCCGGTACTGGGACAAGGGCGAGGTCGGCGAGACCCCCGACGGTGCGCTCGGCTCGGCCCGGGTCCTGCGCGAGGGCACCGACGTCACGCTGCTGGCCTACGGCCCGATGGTCAAGACCTGCCTCCAGGCCGCGCAGGCCGCCGCGGAGGAGGGGCGCTCGCTCGAGGTCCTCGACCTGCGCTCGCTGTCGCCCCTCGACGACGCCGCTATCCTCGCCTCGGCCCGCAAGACCGGGCGGGTCGTCGTGGTCCACGAGGCCTCGACCTTCCTCGGCATCGGGTCGGAGATCTCGGCGATGGTCACCGAGCAGGCGTTCTACTCGCTCGAGGCCCCGGTGCTGCGGGTCGGTGGCTACAACGTGCCCTACCCGCCGAGCCGGCTCGAGGAGGAGTTCCTCCCCGACCTCGACCGTGTGCTCGATGCCGTCGACCGTTCGCTCGCGTACTGAAAGGCGCTGCCGCAGATGGCTCTTCGTGAGTTCAAGCTCCCCGACCCCGGTGAGGGCCTGACCGAGGCCGACATCGTCACCTGGCACGTCGCCGTCGGCGACACGGTCAAGGTCAACGACGTCGTCGTCGAGGTGGAGACGGCCAAGTCGCTCGTCGAGTTGCCCGTGCCGTTCGCCGGCACCGTGTCGGCGCTGCACGTCGCGGAGGGCGACACCGTGGAGGTCGGCACGCCCATCATCACCGTCGACGACGGCGTCGGCGGGGCGAGTGCCCCCGCGGCCCCGGCGCCCGCGTCGGAGGTCGCCCCGGCTGCCCCGGCTGCTCCGGCTGCTCCGGCCGAGGCCGCACCGGCGGCGGGTGACGGCGAGGAGATCGGCGAGGGCCTCATCGGCGGCACGACGTCGACGGGGCGCACCGCGGTCCTCGTCGGCTACGGCGTCAAGCAGACCGAGGCGGTCCGCCGCCCGCGCCGGGGCGCGTCCGTGCCGACCGCTGCCGAGGAGCCCGCGGACGAGCCGGCGCCCGCACCGTCCGGCGGCGGGTCCGTGCTGGCCAAGCCCCCGGTCCGCAAGCTCGCCAAGGACCTCGGCGTCGACCTCACCACCGTCACCCCGAGCGGCGACGGTGGGGTCGTCACCCGCGCCGACGTCGAGGCCGCCGCGTCCGGCGCCGCGGCGCCGGACGCCACGTCCGGTGGTGCCCGCGCGAGCGACGCCACCCGCGCGGACGACGGCGCCCGGGAGACGCGCGTCCCCGTCAAGGGCGTGCGGAAGATGACGGCGCAGGCGATGGTCGGGTCGGCGTTCACCGCCCCGCACGTCACCGAGTGGGTCACCGTCGACGTCACCGCGACGATGGAGCTCGTCGAGAAGCTCAAGCGCGACAAGGAGTTCCGTGACGTCAAGGTCACGCCGCTGCTCGTCCTCGCCAGGGCGATGTGTGTCGCGGTCCGCCGCAACCCGGAGATCAACGCGAGCTGGGACGACGCCGCCCAGGAGATCGTCCTCAAGCACTACGTCAACCTCGGCATCGCCGCCGCCACGCCGCGCGGGCTCGTCGTCCCCAACGTCAAGGACGCCGACCGGATGACGATGCGCGAGCTCGCCGACGCCATCGCGGCGCTCACCGCCACCGCCCGCGAGGGCCGGATCCCGCCGGCCGACATGAGCGGCGGCACGATCACCATCACCAACGTCGGTGTCTTCGGCGTCGATGCCGGCACCCCGATCCTCAACCCGGGCGAGTCGGCGATCCTCGCCTTCGGGTCGGTCGCCCGGCGCCCGTGGGTCGTCGGCTCCGGCGCCGACGAGCGCATCGAGCCCCGGTGGGTCACGACGCTCGCGCTCTCCTTCGACCACCGCCTGGTCGACGGCGAGCTCGGCTCGCGCTACCTCGCGGACGTCGCCGCCCTCCTCGCCGACCCCGCCCGCGGGCTGGTCTGGGGCTGACCGGTGGCGTCCGGGGAGCACGGGGTCGTCTTCCCGCTCGTCGACGGTCGGCGCTCCACCTCGGCCACCGGCCGGGCGGTCGTCGCCGACGCGCTGCGACCGGTCGACCCGGTCGGCGCGGGGGCGGCCGAGCGCGAGACCAACTGGCGCAGTGGGTACCTCACGCACTTCCGCCGACTCGTCGAGGCCGGGCTGCCGAGCTACTCGGACGCCCGGTCGGTCGCCGAGGCTGGCTTGGCGTCGGTCCAGGCCCGGATGCGCTGGAGCCCCGACGGCGCCGACGACCAGCCGCTGGCCGCCGCCGTCGCCGGGGCGGCCGGCGGCCCGAGCGGTCTCGTCGGCAGCGAGGTCCTCACCGGTGGCGCCGACCCGGACACGGCGCTGACCATCCCGTACCGCGGTCGCCGCCTCGCCGGCGACGACCTGCGCCGGCAGCTCGACGCCTGGGTCGCGGCGGGCGTCGTCGAACCCAGCCTGCGCGAGGCGGTCACCGCCGTCCTCGAGAACCCCGACTGGCTACGCCTCGAGGGACGCACCGTCGTCGTCCTCGGCGCGGCCGCCGAGATGGGCCCGCTCCGGTCGCTGCTGCGCTGGGGAGGCACCGTCGCGGCCGTCGACCTGCCCCGTCCGGAGCTGTGGACCCGGTTGCTCGCCGACACCCGCGACCTCGCCGGCACCCTCGTCGTGCCCGCCCGCGCCGGCCACGACGACGTGGAGCGCCGCGCGGGCCTCGACCTGCTCCACGACCTCCACGACGCCACCGCCTGGGTCGCGGGCCTCGACGGACACCTCGTCCTCGGCAACTACGTCTACGCCGACGGCGCGACGAACGTGCGGGTCAGTACCGCCGTCGACGCCCTGACCGAGGCGGTGCGCACCCTGCGCTCCGACACCGCCCTGTCCTTCCTCGCGACCCCCACCGACGTCTTCGCCGTCCCGGCCGAGGCCGTCTCGGCGTCGGTCGAGTCGTACGCGCAGCGCCGCACGTCGAAGGTGCTGCGGGTGCCCCTGCGCACCCTCTCCGGCGGCCGGCTGCTCCGGCGCAACTACGTGCCCGGCGAGGACCCCGGCATCAACGACTCGGTCGTCCTCCAGCAGGGCCCGAACTACCTGCTGGCCAAGCGGATCCAGCGCTGGCGGGCCACCGCCGCACGCGCCGCGGGGTCCACGGTGTCGTTCAAGGTCGCTCCGCCCACGCGCACCCGGTCGGTGGTCCGCAACCGTGCGCTCGCCGCGGCCTACTCGGGCGCCCACCGGTTCGGGGTCGAGGTCTTCGAGCCGGGTACCGCGAACACGCTGATGGCGGCCCTGCTCGTCCACGACCTCGTCAAGGGGTCGCCGGCCCAGGACCATCCCTGGCAGGACGAGGCCTACGCGGCGGCGCACGGTGGGCTGTGGCGGTGCGCGTACGACCCGCGCAGCGCCCTCGGGCTCGCCGCGATGCTCGGCGTCGCCTCCGCCCGCTGACCCTCCTGCTCCTGCTCCTGCTCCTGCGAACGTGTGTGAAGAACGTCGGTATGCCGACGTTCTTCACACACGTTCGTGGTGGGACGGCCTCACCCGAGGTCCTCCAGGAGGCGGTGGAGGCGCGCGGCCTGCCGGGTGAGGTGGTCGCGCTCGGCGACCCGGGTCGCGGTGGCGGCCGCCTCCCGGTAGAGCCGCTCCGCGGCGGCCGGGTCGCCCGCGCGCTCGTGCAGGTGCGCCGAGACCGCGGCGTACCGGGGCAGGCCGGGGTCGAGCCCTTCGAGGGCCCGCAGGCCGGCCCGTCCGCCGTCGGCCTCGCCGACCGCGACCGCCCGGTTGAGCCGGTGCACCGGGCTCCCGGTGATGGCGACGAGCTCGTCGTACCACTCGACGATCTGGGGCCAGTCGGTGTCCTCGGCCCGCAGCGCGTCGGCGTGCAGGGCCGCGACGGCCGCCTGCGCCTGGTACTCACCGAGCCGGTCGCGAGCCAGCGCCGCCCGGAGGATCTCGACTCCTTCGGCGGCGAGCCCGGTGTCCCACCGCGAGCGGTCCTGCTCGGGCAGCGGGACGAGGCGACCGCCGGCGGACGTCCGCGCCGCACGCCGCGCGTGGACGAGGAGGAAGAGGGCGAGCAGCCCGTGCACCTCCGGCTCGTCGGTGAGCGCGGCGAGCTGCCGGGCCAGCCGGATGGCCTCCGCCGCCAGGTCGACGTCTCCCCCGTAGCCCTCGGTGAAGACGAGGTAGAGGACCCGCAGCACGGTGCGGAGGTCGCCGGGAGTGTCGAGGCGCACGCCGGCCACGGCCGCCTTCGCGCGGCTGATGCGCTGCGCCATCGTCGCCTCGGGGACGAGGTGGGCCTCGGCGATCTGCCGGGTCGTCAGGCCACCCACCGCCCGCAACGTCAGCGCCGTCGCCGACGCCGGGGTGAGCGACGGGTGCGCGCAGAGGAAGTACAGCCGCAGCGTGTCGTCACGCGCGCCGGCCGGCCCCGGCTCCGGTTCGACCTCGACCCGTTCCTCCCGGGCGCGCCGGGCCGACTCCGAGCGCACGAGGTCGAGGTGGCGCCGCCAGGCGACGGTGACCAGCCACGCCCTCGGGTCCCGCGGGGGGTCCTGCGGCCACGTTGAGAGCGCCGCGACCAGCGCCTCCTGGACAGCGTCCTCGGCCGACGCGAAGTCTGCTCCGCGCCGGACGAGGACGCCGATCACCTGGGGGACGAGCGTGCGCAGGGCCGACTCGTCGACCGGGCCGACGCTCACTCGTCGGCGACCAGCCGGGCGTCGAGCAGCGGACGCAGCTCGAGCCACTCGTGGATGGGACGCCCGCCCGGTCCGGGAGCCGCGGAGAGCTCGCCCGCCAGCTCGACGGCCCGCTCGTGCGACTCGACGTCGATGCACATCCAGCCGGCGACGAGGTCCTTGGTCTCGGCGAACGGACCGTCGACGACCGGAGGGCGGCCCTCGCCGTCGAACCGCACCCACATCCCCTCGGGCGAGAGCGCCATCTCGTCGACGAACTCCCCGGTGCCACGCAGGCGGTCGGCGAAGTCGCGCATGTACCGGATGTGGTCGTCGACCTCCTCGGGCGTCCACTCCTCCATCGGCGCGTCCTCGACCGAGGTCTTCGGACCGCGGTAGTGCTTGAGCATCAGGTACTTGGCCATGGGATCTCCCTCGTCGCGGTGCGGCCCATTCTGGCCGCGCTCACCCCGTGGTCGGAGCCGGCCCGTCGTCCTCGACATCCGGCCGCCCCTCCCTTTCCCGAACGTGTGTGAAGAACCTCGGCATGGCGACGTTCTTCACACACGTTCCGGGGAGGGGATGGCGCAGCGGTCCCGGCATGATGGCCCCATGAGCTCGTCGACGATGCCGAAGCGCCCCTCCGACCCGCTCGACGTCGTCGACGTCGACTCGATGCTGAGCGACGAGGAGAAGGCCATCCGGGCGACCGTCCGGCAGGTGTGCGACGACCTCGTCGAGCCGCACGTCGTCGAGTGGTACGAGAAGGGCGAGCTGCCGGTGGCCCGCGACCTGGCCCGGGAGTTCGGCAAGGTCGGCCTGCTCGGGATGCACCTCGAGGGGTACGGCTGTGCCGGGATGTCGGCCGTCGACTACGGCCTCGCCTGCCTCGAGCTCGAGGCGAGCGACTCCGGCATCCGCTCCCTCGTCTCGGTGCAGGGCAGCCTCGCGATGTACGCGATCCACGCCTTCGGGTCCGAGGAGCAGAAGCAGGAGTGGTTGCCCCGGATGGCGGCCGGCGAGGCGATCGGCTGCTTCGGCCTCACCGAGCCCGACCACGGGTCGGACCCGGCCTCGATGCGGACGCGCGCCCGCCGCGACGGCGACGACTGGGTGCTCGACGGCTCGAAGATGTGGATCACCAACGGCTCGATCGCCGACGTCGCGGTCGTCTGGGCGAACGCCGGCGAGGAGCACGGTGGCATCCGGGGGTTCGTCGTCCCCACGGACGCACCGGGGTTCGAGGCGCACGTCATCAGGAACAAGATGTCGCTGCGGGCGTCGGTCACGGCCGAGTTGACGTTGCGTGGCGTGCGGCTGCCGGCCGGCGCGGTGCTGCCCGGCGTCACCGGCCTCAAGGGGCCGCTGTCGTGCCTCTCCGAGGCGCGCTTCGGCATCGTCTGGGGCTGCCTCGGCGCCGCCCGCGCGGCCCTCGAGGCCGCTCGGCGCTACTCGGTCGAGCGCACCCAGTTCGACCGCCCGATCGCCGGCTTCCAGCTCACCCAGGCCAAGCTCGCGCACATGTCGACCGAGCTGACCCTGGGCCGGCTGCTCGCCCTGCACCTCGGCCGCCGCAAGGACGCCGTCGGACTGCGGCCCGAGCAGGTGTCGGTCGGCAAGTACAACAACGTGACGAAGGCGATCGAGATCTGCCGGACCGCGAGGACCATCCTCGGCGGCAACGGGATCAGCGGCGAGTACCCGGTGATGCGGCACGCGAACAACCTCGAGTCGGTGCTCACCTACGAGGGCACCGTCGAGATGCACACGCTCGTCATCGGCCAGGCGCTCACCGGGGAGTCCGCCTTCCGCTGAGCCCGCACCGGCGTCGCGGACGGTGAGCCCGAGGACGTCGGCGTAGAACGTGCGGGCGGCGTCGAGGTCGTCGACCGAGCAGCCGCTGACGGCGGTGCTGTCGCTGAGCACGGATGCTCCTTCCGGTGGGGGGTCACCCGTACCGACCAGCCTGCCCCCCGGAGCTCGTCGGTGGAGCGGCGTGGAACCGGTTTGTCCGCCACCCGCGCCCGGGAGCACACTGGACGCGACCCATCACCACGCTCGACCCGGCCGGGAGCCCCGGCGGTCGCCCGACCGACG
>JACXUW010000598.1 GCA_014763705.1 Micrococcales bacterium
CTCGGGCTGTTCGTCAGCCAGATCATCGACGAGCTTGCTGAAACCGAGGTCGAGGCCGGAGACGACCGCCATCATCACCGTGACGAACACGATGACGACGAGGGTGTAGTTCCACAGCTCGTTCCGGGTGGGCCGGACGACCTTGCGCAGCTCGTCGATGATCTGGCTGACGAACAGCCCGAGGGCGCGGACGAGGCGCGAGACGGGGTTGCCGCCGCGCTCCCGGCCCTGGGCGGGGCGGGAGCCGGTCCTGGTCTGGCCCACGTCGGTCACGGGATGCCTCTTCACGTCGGAGCTGCTCGGTTCGGGTGCCTTCGGCGCGGCACGACCGTGAGGGCAGCCCGCGGGACGGGCGGCGCTTCGTGGACGTACCACACGTGCGACGCAGGGCAGGAGGGACTCGAACCCCCAACCGCCGGTTTTGGAGACCGGTGCTCTACCAATTGAGCCACTGCCCTGTGGGACCGCCGTTGGGGGACGGACCCGGGTGGTGCGACCGCCCTCGGGCACGCCGAAGGCTGGTGGTCACACCGAACGGACAGCATACGTGACGGCCGGGGCCGGGCGCGAACCCGCCGGGTCCGGCGCGCTGTCCCGTGCGGGGGCGACCGGTCCGCGGTCGCCCCGGTCCGGCTCGTGGAGGCTCTGCCACGATGGTGGGGTGAGCACCGCAGCCGTCTCCCGCACCCCCCTGGCCGAGCGCTCCCCCGAGGAGCTGCGCGCGTTCGTCGACGAGCAGCGCGCCGCGTACACGACGCTCACCGAGCGCGGCCTCACCCTCGACCTGACGCGGGGCAAGCCCAGCCCCGAGCAGCTCGACCTCGCCGAGGGACTGCTGTCCCTGCCGGAGGGCCATCGCGACGCCGCCGGCACCGACGTGCGCAACTACGGCGGGCTCGAGGGCCTGCCCGAGCTGAGGGCGATGTTCGCCGAGCTCCTCGGCGTCGACGCCGACCAGGTCGTCGCCGGCGGCAACTCGAGCCTGACGATGATGCACGAGGTCCTCGTCCACCACCTGCTGCACGGCGGGGTCGGGTCGCCCCGCCCGTGGAAGGACGAGGAGAAGGTGACCTTCGTCTGCCCGGTGCCCGGGTACGACCGGCACTACACGATGCTCGAGTCCTACGGCATCGAGATGGTCACCGTGCCGATGCTCGACGACGGCCCGGACGTCGCCGCCGTCGAGGCCCTCGTCCGGGACGACCCGAGCGTCAAGGGGATGTGGATCGTCCCCACGTACGCCAACCCGGCCGGCTCGGTCGTCACCCAGGAGGTCGCCGCCCGGCTGGCGGCGATGCCGGCCGCCGCCCCCGACTTCCGGCTCTTCTGGGACAACGCCTACGCCCTGCACCACCTCACCGAGGACGAGGCGAAGTCGGCGGACATCCTCTCGCTCGCGTCGGCCGCCGGGAACCCGCACCGCCCGGTCGTCTTCGCCTCGACGAGCAAGATCACCTTCGCCGGCGCGGGGGTCGCGTTCCTCGCCGGGTCGCGCGAGACGCTCGCCTGGTACCTCTCGCACCTGAAGTTCGCCTCGATCGGCCCGGACAAGGTCAACCACCTGCGGCACGTCCAGTTCTTCGGGTCGGCCCAGGGCGTCCGCGACCACATGGGCCGCCACCGCGACATC
>JACXUW010000599.1 GCA_014763705.1 Micrococcales bacterium
CGGCGACGACCCGGCCGTCGGCGGACAGCACGACGAGGCGGTCGACGAGCTCGACCCACGGGCCGAGGACGTGCTCGACGACGACGAGCGTGCGCGGCTTGCGGTCGAGCATCCCGGCGACCGCGGCGCGCACCTCGGCTGCCGAGGCCGGGTCGAGCATCGCGGTCGGCTCGTCGAGGAGCACGAGCGAGGGGTCGAGGGCCAGCGTCCCGGCGAGCGCGAGCCGCTGGGTCTGCCCGCCGGACAGGGCCGAGGTCGGGGTGTCGAGCGGGAGGTCGCCGAGGCCGACCGCGGCGAGGGCGGCGGTGACGCGGTCGGGCATCAGCTCCCGGGGGGCGCCCACGTTCTCCAGCCCGAACGCGACGTCGCGGCCGACGGTCGCCGCGACGACCCCACTGCCCGGTTCCTGGAGGACGAGCCCGGTCGCCCCGGGACGTGAGCCAGGCGGGGCCCCGTCGAGGGTCACGCTTCCGGTCAGCTCGCCCGCCTCGGCGCTGCCGAGCAGCCCGGTGAGCGCCCGCAGGAGGGTCGACTTGCCCGCCCCCGACGGCCCGGCGAGCAGGACGCGCTCGCCGGGCCGGAGGGTGAGGCGCACCTCGCGCAGCACCGGCTCGCGGCGCCCGTAGGGACGCCACGTGAGGTCCTCGACCTCGACGAGGCCGAGCCGCGCGGTGGCCATCCGCTCAGACAGCGCCGGCCTCCCGGACCTCCTGGCCCGCGGGGAACGCCGAGAGCGCGCCGGCCCGGGCGAGGGCACGGGTCAGCAGCCAGCCGACGACGCCGGCGAGCAGGGCCCCGGAGACGACGAGGGCCCCGAGGTAGGCGACCTTGTCGCGGGGCAGGAGCTCGGCGTACCAGGCGCCGCCGCCGGTGAGGTCACCGAGCAGCGGCACGTCGGTCCACGACGCCGGGACGCTGAAGGTCTCGAAGAGCCACTCGAGCGGCACGGCGAGGACGCCGGCGAGGACCGCCGCGAGCGGGCGGTAGTACCGGTAGCCGAGCAGGGCGAAGGCGAGCTCGGCGCCGAGGCCCTGGAGGATGCCGCTCATGAGCGTCGTCGCGCCCCACTGCGTGCCGGGCAGCATCGAGACGAGCGCCGCGACGACCTCGCAGAGGAACGCCGCGCCGGGCCGGCGCACGACGAGCCCGCCGACGACCGCCGCGAGGAACCAGGTCCCCGCGAAGAGGCCGCTCAGCGGGACGTAGGCGACGGAGACGGCCTTGCTCAGGGGGTCGTAGGCGAAGGCCCAGCCCCAGAAGACGATGCCGAAGGCGGCGCCGAGGAAGGTGATCGTGAGGATGTCGACGGTCCGCCAGCCCAGCAGCGGGCGGGTCGCGGTGATCGAGCGCCGGGTCGGCGCCTCGGTGGTGGTGGTGGCCATGTGCGGTGCTTCTTCCCGTGGTCGGTGTCGACCTCGGGGATGCGTGACCCGCCGGCACGCGACCCGGGTGGGCCGAGCGACGACGGAGCACGCCTGAGATTCCCGACTCCCTTCGCCGGTGCTAACCGGATCAGGTTCGAGGGTCTGCGGCGAACCGCACTCTCAGCGCCTGGGCGCTCCCCTGTCGTTGGACGTGCCGAGCATACCGCCGCCCGCGTTAGTGTGGCGAGACGCCATCGGGGGTAG
>JACXUW010000600.1 GCA_014763705.1 Micrococcales bacterium
CTTGACCGAGACCTGGAGGGCGTCGTAGCCGCCGTGGTAGCCGCCCTCGATCTTCACGACGGCCTTGCGGCCGGTGTACGCACGCGCGGCGCGGATGCCGCATACCAGACCCCCTACCGCCACGGATTCCACAAGCCCAGGAGACAGTGACGATGTCCGCGACCGAGACCACCGCCCGCCCCTACCCCGCGCACGACCCGGCCACCTACCGCCGTCTTCCCGCGAGCAGCCGCCCGGTCGACCCGGCGCGCGTCGAGTCGCTGCTCGCGGCCGAGTGGGAGCGCTTCACCGGTAGCACCCCGGCCTCCGGCGAGCACAACGAGCGCGCGGCCCGCACCCTGCCGCTCGGGGTCACCTCCTCGTTCCAGCACTGGGACCCCTACCCGGTCTCGGTGCAGTCCGCCCGCGGTGCGTGGCTCACCGACGTCGACGGCCGACGGATGCTCGACCTGTCGATGGGCTTCGGCGCGATGCTCGTCGGCCACCTCAACCCCGTGGTCGTCGAGCACGTCCAGCGCGCGCTCACCGAGACCGGGACCCTCTTCGTCACCCCCTCGCCGCAGGCCACCGAGATGAGCGAGCGGTTCTGCGCCCGCTTCGGCCTCGACATGATCCGCTTCACGAACTCCGGCACCGAGTCGCTGATGTACGCCATCCGCGCCGCGCGTGCGTACACCGGCCGCAAGGCCGTCGTGAAGATCGAGGGCGGCTACCACGGCGGCTACGACGCCCTCCAGGTCTCGGTCAAGCCCGAGCTCGCGAACATCGGCCCGGCCGACGCGCCGGTGCCCGAGGTGCCGTTCGACGTCGAGGCGGGCACCGTCCACGTCGTCCCCTACAACGACCTCGACCGGCTGCGCGCGGTCCTCGCCGAGCACGGCCGCGAGGTCGCCGTCATGGTCGTCGAGCCGGTCGTCGAGAACCTCTCGATCGTCGTGCCCGACGCCGGCTACCTCGCCGGCGTGCGGCAGCTGTGCGACGAGCACGGCGTCGTCCTCCTCTTCGACGAGGTGAAGACCGGCCTCACCGCCGGGTACGCCGGCGCCGCCCAGCGCCTCGGGGTCAAGCCCGACCTCATCACCCTCGCCAAGTCGATCGGCGGCGGCCTGCCGCTCGCCGCGTTCGGTGGCACGCGCGAGGTGATGGAGGTCGTCGTCGACGGGCGGATGGCCCATTTCGGCACCTACAACGGCAACCCGCTGGTCATGGCCGCGGCGAAGGCGGTCGACGAGATCTGCACCGCCGAGGCGCTCGCCGACACCGAGGCCGTCAACGTCCGTGCCCTGTCGGCCATCGACGACGTCATCGACGCGTACGAGCTGCCCGCCCACACGGTCGGGCTGGGCGTCAAGGGCTGCGTCACGTGGTCGACGACGCCGGTGCGCACCTACCGTGACTACAAGGCGACGGACTTCGCGATGGCCGAGCTGTCGTGGCTGTGGGGCGTCAACCGCAACATCCTCACCCCGCCCGGGCTCGACGAGCAGTGGCTCGTCTCGCTCGCCCACACCGACGAGGACATGGGGCTGCTCGTCGAGCACGTGACCGACCTCGCGAAGGCCCTGCGGGCCTGAGACACCCGCCCTCGCGCCGCGCCGCCCACGGCTAGGGTG
>JACXUW010000135.1 GCA_014763705.1 Micrococcales bacterium
GGATGGGCGGGTGCCGGCGGTCGAGGAGGTGGTGGAGGAGGCGGTCGACGTCCCGGCGCTGCGGGCGTGGCTGGTCGCCCACGGCGTCCCGGCTCGCGGCGGGCGCCCACGGACCGGGCGCGCTGGGCACCCGACGACGCCCGCATCGGCATCCGGCTCGCCGACGGCACCCGGCTCGGGCACGAGTCCCCCTTCGCCGCTCGCCCGGAGACGACCGCGGGCACCTGGACCCAGCTCATGGGGTCGGGTGGCCCGCTGCGCAGCGACCGGACGTGGTGGTTGCACCCCGTGCCCGACGACGACCACCTCGAGGTCGTCGTCGCGTGGGCGGAGCAGCGCGTGCCGGAGACCGCCACCCGCCTCGACCTGCGACCGCTGCGCGAGGCCGCCGCCCGCGAGGAGGTCCTCTGGGACCCGCCACCCGCCATCGGGTCCACGGGCGGCGGGTGGTTCGGCTACGCCGGCCCGATGCCGGACGGGGCCTGAGGTCTGGACACCTGTTCGATTCCGTCGTAGGCTCCTGGGTATGGCAGTGCTCCAGGGGTCGCTCCTCGACCTCGCCGACGGCATCGAGGTCCGCGAGCTCGGCGCCACCGTGCGCCGGACGCACCTCGACCACCGGGCCTGGGTCGACGAGCGGGCCGGTTGGGTCGGCGGCGCCGACGAGCTCTACGAGGCCCTGCGCCGCGACGTGCCCTGGTACGCCGAGCGCCGCCAGATGTACGACTCGATCGTCGCCGTCCCCCGGCTGCTCAAGTTCTACGGCGAGGGCGAACGGCTCCCCCACCTCGCCCTCGAGGAGTGCCGCGAGGTCCTCTCGGCGCACTACGCCGCCGAGCTCGGCGAGCCCTTCGTCACCGCCGGCCTGTGTCTCTACCGCGACGGGCAGGACTCCGTCGCGTGGCACGGCGACCGCATCGGGCGCAGCCGCGAGCAGGACACGATGGTCGCCATCCTCTCGGTCGGCGCGCCGCGCGACCTGATGCTCCGCCCACGCGACGGCGGCGGCCCGTCCCGCCGGTTTCCCGCTGGTCACGGCGACCTCGTCGTCATGGGCGGGGCGTGCCAGCGCACCTGGGACCACTGCGTGCCGAAGACCGCGAAGCCGGTCGGCCCGCGGATCAGCATCCAGTTCCGGGTCCGCGGGGTGCGCTGAGCGCGCGCCTCAGCGGCGGGCCACGGCCACCACGGTGTCGTCCCCGGGACCGGGAGCCCGGTCCGTGTACCCACCCCGCAGCTCGACGTCGGTGAACCCGGCTCCCTCCAGGAGGAGCACCAGCTCGCCGGTGAAGTAGACGTTCGCGGTGAGCGTCGAGTGCTCGCTCGCCACGAGCACGTCGTCACGCCACTGCCAGGCGTGCATCTCCCAGCGCTCCTGCTGCAGGTGCGGGTCCACCCCGAGGAGCCGGGCCGCGAGCGCGTACTCGCAGCCGTCGGGGCCCGCTCGCCGCCCCTCCGACGGCGGCCGCGGCACCGGGTCCGCGGGAGCATCCGGTCTCGTCCACCGTTCCCACACGGTCGGGTTCGACCACGGCACCTCGTTGTCCAGGACCAGCACTCCACCGGGGAGCAGGTGCTCGCGGATGCGGCGCAGCGCCTCGGCGTCCTGCGCCCGGGTGGACCCCAGCCCCAGGGCGCCGCACGCGTAGGCCACGCCATAGCGGCGCGGAAGGTCGAGGGCGTGCAGCGGCTGTCGGAACAGCCGGGGGCTCGCCCCGACGGCCTCGGCAGCGGTGGCGCACGACGCCAGCATGTCGGCGGAGACGTCGACCCCGTCGACGTCGAGGCCCGCGGCGACGAGCGGGACGAGCAGCCGCCCGGCGCCGCACGCGAGGTCCAGGCTCGGTGCCCGCCCCTCCACCAGTGGCCGGATCACCTCGAGCTCCGGGTGCTCGGTGCGGAAGAAGGTCCACCAGCGCGCCACGATGCCGTGGTGCCAGCTCGACGGTGGTGGCGGGTCACCCTCGGCCACGGATGGCCCCCACCCGGAACCCGACGACGCGCCGCACGAGGTCGACGGGCAGCGGCTCCGTGAGCGGGAACTGCACCGAGCCCTTGCCCTGCTTGTAGCGCGCGAAGTCCTCGGCGAACGCCTCGTGCCCGTTCGGGGTCGCGTAGAACCCGACGTGTCCGGCGAAGCCCGCGAAGTAGACGAGCGGCTTCTTGTCGAGCTTGTAGGCCGGCATCCCGTAGGCCATCGACTCGACGGCGTCCGGGGCCGCGGCGCGGATGGTCTCGCGCATCGTCTCGAGGCGGGCGCGCACGTCCCCCTCGAAGCCGGCGAGGTACTCGTCGACGGTGGCGGCCATGGGTCCTCCTGGAGGTGTCGGCCCCGGTCAGTCGGTGAGGACGACGCGGTTGCCGTCGGGGTCGGTGAGCCGCAGGATACGGACGCTCGTGGCCGCTTCGACACCCCCGTGGTCGATGCCGGCCCGCGCGAGCGCCACGGCTGCATCGTCGAGGTCGGCGACCGAGACGGTGCATCCGGAGGACCCCGCGGCCTCCGGCTCCAGCCACACCTGGATGCCCGTGGTGTCGGACAGGTGCCACTCGAGGAGCCCGTCCATCGGGCGCGCGTCGGGGCCGCGTCCCACCAGCGCGGTGTACCAGCGTTCGGCGCGTTCGAGGTCGGCGACGCGGTGGTTGCTCATCAGTCGGATCGTGTCCATGTCAGGGCTGACCGGCGGTGGCGCACGGACTCATCGGTCGCGGACTCATCGGTCGCCGGCCCAGCCGAGCGCACCCGTCGCCCCGACCGACCGTGCCGCCACCCCGACCGCCCGGGCGAGCGCACCCGGCAGGTCGGCGGTGCCGTCGCGGGCCAGCTCGGCGAGCAGCGCTCCGTGGAGCACGTCCCCGGCGCCGAGGGTGTCGACGACGTCGACCACCGGCACCGGCACCTCACCGTGGCCGCCTCCGCCGAGCCAGCGCACCGGGCCCGCGCCGTCGGACGCCGCGACCCACCACGGCCCGGCGTCCCGGAGGCCGGCCAGCCCGCCGCCGCCCGGCATCGTGAAGGCGGCCGACACGACGGCGACCTCCACGTGCGCGAGCAGCTCCTCGAGGCCGGGCTTCCACGACCCGCCGTCGAGGAGCACGGGGATGCCCCGGCGTCTCGCTCCCGCGGCGACGCCCACCGCGACCGGCAGGTGGTGGCCGTCGACGAGGACCGCGGCCACGTCGTCGAGCAGCGCGTCGAGCTCCGACTCGGACAGCGCCGCGTACTCGGCGACGCCGACCGCGTTGCGCGACACCACGGCCCGCTCCCCCGTCGACGCCGTGACGAGCACGGTCGACAGGGGAGGCTCGAAGGCCGGCGGGGCGAGGTCGGTGACCGCGACGCCGTGCCGCGCGAGGTCGCGGAGCACGACGCCGGAGAGCGGGCCGCTGCCGACGGCCCCGACGAAGCGCGTCGGCACGCCGAGCACCGCACAGGTGAGGGCGGCGTTGCACGCCGGGCCGCCGGCCGAGACCGACGCGTCGAGCGCGACGACCTTCTCGTCCGGCTCCGGCACGGCCTCGACGACCTGGACGACGTCGACCGTCGCCAGCCCGCACGCGAGGGCCGTGCCGGACACCCGGGTTCAGCCCTCGCCGTCGGTGCGCCCGGCCCGGTTGACCGCCGAGAGGATGGCCCGCAGCGAGGCCTTGACGATCGACTCGTGCAGGCCGACACCCCAGAGCACGCGGTCACCGACGGCGCACTCGACGTAGGCCGCGGCCCGGGCGTCGCCACCCGCGGAGAGCGCGTGCTCGTGGTAGTCGAGCACCCGGACGTCGACGTCGAGCGTCCCGAGCGCGGCGGTGAACGCGTCGATCGGGCCGTTGCCGCGACCGTGGATCGCCGTCTCGACCCCGTCGACGCTGATCACCGAGTCGATGACGTCCATCCCGTCGTCCGAACCGGTGATCGTCGAGCGGACCGGCGCGAACCGGCCCCAGCGGTCCTGCGGGTCCTCGCTGTGGAGGTACTCGTCGGCGAACATCTCCCAGATCTGGGCGCCGGAGAGCTCGCCGCCCTCGGAGTCGGTGCGCCGCTGGACGACGTGGCTGAACTCGACCTGGAGGCGGCGCGGCAGGTCGAGCCCGTGCTCGGCCTTGAGCAGGTACGAGACCCCGCCCTTGCCGGACTGGCTGTTGACCCGGACGACGGCCTCGTAGGAGCGGCCGATGTCGTGCGGGTCGATCGGCAGGTAGGGCACGCCCCAGTCGAGGTCGTCGATGCTCGTGCCCTTGCTCTTCGCCCGCTTCTCCATGTCCTCGAGGCCCTTCTTGATGGCGTCCTGGTGGGAGCCGGAGAAGGCCGTGTAGACGAGGTCGCCGCCCCACGGGTGCCGCTCGTGGACGGGCAGCTGGTTGCAGTACTCGACGGTGCGCCGGATCTCGGCCATGTCGGAGAAGTCGATCTCGGGGTCGATGCCCTGGCTGAACAGGTTCATCCCCAGGGTGACGAGGCAGACGTTGCCGGTGCGCTCGCCGTTGCCGAAGAGGCAGCCCTCGATGCGGTCGGCGCCGGCGAGGTAGCCCAGCTCGGCCGCCGCGACACCCTCGCCACGGTCGTTGTGCGGGTGCAGGCTGACGACGACCGACTCGCGGCGGTTCAGGTGGCGGACCATCCACTCGATGGAGTCGGCGTACACGTTCGGCGTCGCCATCTCGACCGTTGCCGGGAGGTTGACGATCATCTTGTGGTCGGGGGTCGGGTCGATGACGTCGATGACCTCGTTGCAGATCCGGACCGCGAACTCGAGCTCGGTGCCGGTGTAGGACTCCGGCGAGTACTCGTAGTAGACGTCGGTCTCGGGGACGGTCTCCTCGAGCTTGCGACACAGCCGGGCGGCCTGGAGCGCGATGTCGACGATGCCGTCCTCGCTCATCCCGAAGACGACCCGGCGCTGGAGGACCGAGGTCGAGTTGTAGAAGTGGACGATCGCCTGCTTGCTGCCGCGGATGGCGTCGAAGGTGCGTTCGATGAGGTGGTCGCGGCTCTGGGTGAGCACCTGGATCGTCACGTCGTCGGGGATGTGTCCGCCGTCGATGAGCTCGCGGCAGAAGTCGAAGTCGGTCTGGCTCGCGCTCGGGAAGCCGACCTCGATCTCCTTGTAGCCCATCTTCACGAGGAGCTTGAACATGCGCATCTTGCGCTCGGAGTCCATCGGGTCGATGAGCGCCTGGTTGCCGTCGCGCAGGTCGACCGCGCACCAGCGCGGCGCCTTCGTCATCACGCGGTCGGGCCACGTGCGGTCGGGGAGGTGGACCTCGATCTGGTCCTGGAACGGCACGTACTTCGCCGTCGGCATCCCGCTCGGCTGCTGGGGGTGGATCACGTCGCTACGCCTTCGTCTCGTCTGCTGGGGCCCGGCCTGGTGCAGCAGGAACTCCGCGACGAGGGGCGGCCGATGTCAGGCCCCGCCGCGGCAGCGAAGGAGGAGGCGCGAGGAACGCACGGGTCGAGCATGCCACGGTGCGGCGGACCCGTCGAGCCCGTGGCCGGCCGCGGTCACGATGCGGACGCGTCGCGGCGCTCGAGGACGTGGCCGGTGGTCACGACCAGAGCGAGTGGTACGCGTTGAGCGCGGGCTGGCCACCGAGGTGGGCGTAGAGGACCGTCGAGTCCCGGGGGATGTCGCCGCTGCGGACGAGGTCGACGAGGCCGGCGAGCGACTTGCCCTCGTACACCGGGTCGGTGATCATCGCCTCGAGCTCGGCGCCGAGGCGCATCGCCTCCATCGTCGAGTCGACGGGGATCCCGTAGAGGTCACCGGCCCAGTCGGGCAGCAGGGTGAGCTCGTCGTCGCGCAGCTCGCGGCCGAGCTCGATGACCTCGGCGGTGTGCCGGGCGATCCGCTCGAGCTGGTCGCGGGTCTTCTCGAGGGTGGCGCTGGCGTCGATGCCGATGATCCGCCGGCGCACGCCGGTGAGGTCCTCCAGCGCGGCGAAGCCGGCGACCATCCCGGCGTGCGTCGAGCAGGTGACGGTGCAGACGACGACGGTGTCGAAGGTGACGCCGAGGGCCTTCTCCTGCTCGGCCACCTCGAAGGCCCAGTTGGCGAACCCGACTCCACCGAGGGGGTGTTCGCTCGCGCCGGCCGGGATGGCGTACGGCGTGCCGCCGGCCTCCTCGACCTCGCGCAGGGCCTCCTTCCACGAGTCGCGGATGCCGATGTCGAAGCCGTGCGGGTCGAGCCGGGAGTCGGCGCCCATCATCCGGCTCAGCAGGATGTTGCCGACCTTGTCGTTGACCGGGTCGTCCCACGGCACCCACTTCTCCTGGACGAGACGGCACTTCAGGCCGAGGTGGGCCGCGACGGCGGCGACCTGGCGGGTGTGGTTGCTCTGGTAGCCGCCGATCGAGACGAGGGTGTCGGCGCCGCTGTCGAGGACGTCGGGGACGATGTACTCAAGCTTGCGGACCTTGTTCCCGCCGAAGGCGAGGCCGCTGCTCACGTCCTCGCGCTTGGCCCAGACCTGCGCACCGCCCAGGTGGTCGCTCAGCCGTCGCAGGTGGTGCACCGGGCTCGGGCCGAAGGTGAGCGGGTACCGGGGGATTTCGTGCAGGCGCATGGCGCAGGTGTACCACCGGCGGCGTCGAATGGGGATGCGTCGTCCGCGGTCCGTCGGCCATCCTGTCCGGCGTGACCGAGATCCTCGACGCCCTCGCCCCCCGCCTCCCGGCCGGGTTCACCGCCCGCCCGCTGGTGCCCACGGACCTCGACGCGGCGTACCACGTGTACTCGAGCGCGCAGCTCGAGGACAGCGGGATCATCGCGCTCGAGCGGGCGGACATCGAGGCGGACTGGTCCCGGCCGAGCATGGACCTCTCGCGCGACACCGTCGGCGTGTTGCGTGAGGATGGGCTCGTCGCGGCGGCCGAGGTGTCGAGGGGTGGCTCGCGCGCCGAGGCGGCGGTCCACCCGCACCACCGGGGGGTCGGGATCGGGTCGTGGCTCGCCTCGTGGGTCGAGGAACGCTCGCGGTCCGGTGGCGCGGCGTCGGTCGGGCAGACCGTGCCGCGGGGGTCGGCCGGGCAGCGGCTGCTCGAGGGGCGTGGATGCCGAGAAGGGCACACGTCCTGGGTGCTCGAGCTGCCGCCGGGCGCCGAGGTGCCGGACCGCCCGCTGCCGCCGGGCTACCGGCTGCGGACGTCGGAGTCGGAGGCGGACCATCGGGCGGCGCACGACGTCATCGAGACCGCGTTCGGGGAGTGGGCCGGCCGCGAGCGGGAACCGTTCGAGGAGTGGGCGCCGGGGGTCGTGCAGCGTCCGGGGTTCGAGCCGTGGAACCTGCGGGTCGTCGAGCACGACGGCACGGTGGTCGGGGCGTGCTTCACGGTCGTCGACGAGCGGGCCTGCGGCTTCGTGGACCAGGTGGCCGTGGCGCGGGAGCACCGAGGCCGCGGCCTGGCCCAGGCGCTGCTCGCCGACGGCTTCCGGAACGCCCGCGAGCACGGGGCCGTGCGCAGCGAGCTGTCGACGGACTCCCGGACCGGGGCGCTCGACCTCTACCGCAAGGTCGGGATGCGGGTGTCCGCGACGTGGGTGCACCTGGTGCACGACCACGAAGGCGTCGGGGACAGCGGGGCGCCCGCGTCCTAGGTCAGGCCGTCGACGATGCTCACGTACTCGGTGCGGGCGGCGGCGGGGTCCATCCCCGAGGTCGCGGCCCACGCGTCGTACTTGGCCCTCCCGACGAAGTCCATCATCCCGGGCCGCTTGCCGGCGACGTCGCCTTCGGTGGCCTGCTTGTAGAGCGCGTAGAGGCGCAGCTTGGTGTCGTTGCCGGGGTCCTTCGTCAGCCCGGAGACCGCCTCGACCGCTGCCCGGAACTCGTCCTCGGTTGCCATCCCGCGACTGTAGGGCCCGGGGGCTCGCCCGGCCACCCTCAGGCGGCGGCCAGGAGTGCCTCGAGGTGGCGTTCGAGGGGTGAGTCGGGTGCGCCCTGCTGGTGGTCGGGTTCGGGGTCGGGTGGGTCGGTGCCCCAGCCGAGCAGGGGCGGCGCGGTGGCGCGGTAGGTGTGGCCTGTGGGGGTGGTGGTCCGCCAGGTCGGTGGCGAGCCTCGGATGAGGCTCACGTGCCAGCCGGGGGCCTCCTTGACGCCGTTGCAGCGGGCGCACTTCCCGCCCCCGTTGCCGAAACTGGTCACCCCGCCGGCGTGGACCGGGTGGGTGTGGTCGGCGTGCACGACCGGCGCGTCGCACCACGGCGTGGTGCACACGTCGTCACGCAGCACCAGCATCCGCCGCAACA
>JACXUW010000136.1 GCA_014763705.1 Micrococcales bacterium
GCTCGAGCGCGTCGAGGTCGCGCTCCGCGTAGCGCCGGTGCCACCACTCCTCGTTGAGGACGACGAGGAGCGGCTGGCGCCCGGGCATCGACTCGCCGGCGGGCGGCCACCCGGGACCGTCGGGGACGACGACCTCCCGGTCGAGGTCGTCGTCGGTCAGGGCGTCGACCGCGGCCCGCACCCATGCCATCCGGTCGTGGCGCAGCGCGAGGACGGTGTCGAGGTCCGGGCGCGCCTCACGGTCGCGGGGCACGCCCGGGGTGTCCGGCATACCGTCCCAGGGCAGGGAGAGCGGGTGGTACGGCCTGGCCTCGCCGCGCAGGGCCCGCCCCACCCAGCACTCGGTGGCGAAGGCGAGGTGGCGCAGGGTCTCGGTGAAGGACCACTCGCCGTCGACCGACTCGTGCAGCTGCTCCGGCCCGACGCCGCGCGCCCGCTCGACGGTGCCGGCCCACAGCTGCTCGACGACGTCCCAGGCGTGCCGGAACCCGTCCGCGTCGGTCGGCTTCATCGCCGCGTAGTCGGGGTACCGGCGAGCGAGCTCGGCCTCGACGAGCGGCGCGACCTCGACCCCGTTGACGACGAGCCCCTCGACGTCGCCGCTGATCTCGACCGGACCCTCGATGAACGCCCCGCGGACGACGACGTCGTCGAGGAGCACCTCGGTCAGCCGGAGCCCGGTGAGGTCGACACCGCTCGCGTGGGCGCCGCGCAGCCGGACCTGGTCGGCCACGGCGCCGGAGAGGTCGACCTCCCGCACCACGGCGTCCCGCAGCACGATGCGCCGGGCCCGCGCCCCGGACAGGTCGATGTCGTCGTAGTCGTCCATGGCGCCACCGTAGGGCGGGTACCGGACGGACGGCGTCCGCTGGACCGGCCGTCCGCTCAGCCGGCGGTCGTGGGCGCCTGCCCGCCGAAGTACATGGCGGCGAGCTCGGGGTCGTCGACGATGGACGCGGCGTCCCGCTGGGTGACCACCCGGCCGCTCTCCATGACGATGCCGTGCGTGGCCAGCCGCATGCCGAAGCGCACGTTCTGCTCGACCACGAGGATGGTCTTGCCGCTCTCGCTGAGGACCATCACCGAGTCGTAGAGGGAGCGCAGCGCCTTGGGGTCCAGGCCCAGGGAGGGCTCGTCGAGGAGCAGCAGGACGGGGTCGAGCATCAGCGACCGGGCGAACTCGACCATCCGCCGCTGCCCACCCGAGAGGTTGCCGGCCTGCTGGTGGCTGCGGTCGGCGACGATCGGGAACAGCTGCGCGACCCGGTCGTAGCGTTCGCGGACCAGCGCCTTCTGTCGCCGGATGATGTATGCGCCGAGCAGCACGTTCTCGCGCACCGTCATCGACGGGAACAGCGCCCCCGACTGCGGCACCTGGGAGACGCCCCGGCCGAGGATCTCGGCCGCGGAGCAGGAGTCGATGCGCTCGCCACCGAGGTGGATCTCGCCGAGCCGGGGCCGGAGCAGGCCGCTGACCGTCTTGAGCACGGTCGACTTGCCGGCTCCGTTCGGGCCGACGATGCACGCCACGCCGCCGCGGGGGACGGTGATGTCGACGCCCTGGAGCACGTCACCGCCGCCGTAGCCGGCGACGACGCCCGACAGCCGCAGGAGGTCCTCGCTCACGGCCGCCTCACCTCCTCGCCCATCGACGGGTTCTCGGGCGCCACCGGGTCCCGGGGCTCGGGGACGAAGTCCTCGCCGAGGTAGGCGTCGAGCACGGCGGGGTCGGCCTGCACCTCGTCGGGGGTGCCCGAGGCCATCGTGCGGCCGTGGCCGAGCACGTGGACCGGGTCGCAGAGGCCGAGGACGAACGGCATGTTGTGCTCGACGATGAGGAAGGTCTTCCCGTAGGAGTTCAGCTCGCGGATCATCTCCGACATCCGGTCGATGAGGACGGGGTTGATGCCGCCGGCGGGCTCGTCGAGCAGGATGAGCCGCGGGTCGAGCATGAGCACCTGGGCGAGCTCGACCAGCTTCTGCTGGCCGTAGGACAGGTCGTTGGCCCGCTGGTCGCGGAAGGCCCGCATCCCGACGTACTCGAGCAGCTCCTCCGCCGCCCGGGCCTCGGCGCCGCTCACCGCGATCCGGCCGAGCTGGCCCCACGAGAAGGACCGCTGGGCCGCGACGACGTTCTCCAGCACCGTCATCTCGCGGAAGAGCCGGGTGATCTGGAAGGTCCGGCCGAGCCCGCGGTGCGCCCGGCTCCACGACGGCAGCCCGTCGATCCGCTCGCCGCCCAGCCAGATCTCCCCGGAGTCGGCCCGGATCGTGTCGTCGATGAGGTTGAAGAGGGTCGTCTTGCCGGAGCCGTTCGGGCCGATGAGCCCGGTGATCGAGCCCTCGGGGACGGTGAGGTGCACCCCGTCGACCGCCCGCAGCCCGCCGAAGGACTTGCGCAGGTCCTTGACCTCGAGGAGGGGCGGAGGGGAGGCCTCACCGGTCGGGCGGTCGACGAGCGAGAGGTGCCCGGTCAGTGACGAGATCCCGCCACCCGTGCCGATCCGGGCCCCCACCAACCCGGCTCGCCCGCGGGTGCGCAGCCGGGTCAGGAGGGACTCCACCGCCGGGAGCACCCCCTGCGGCAGGAAGAGGACGATGACGACGAGCAGGCCGCCGAAGAGCAGCAGCCGGGCGTTGCCGCCGCCGAGGTTGTTGTTGGTGTACTCGTTGAGCGGTTCCACGATGAAGGCGCCGAGCACCGGCCCCCAGAGGGTGGCCTTGCCGCCGACCAGCAGGGCGAGCATGGTCTCGACGCTCAGGAGGATGTTGAACATCCCGCGCGGGTCGATGAAGGTCAGGTAGTAGCCGTAGACCCCGCCGGCCATCCCGACGAGCACGGTGCTCGCGACGAAGGCGATCATCTTCTCCACGGGGAGGTTGACGCCGATGGTCGCCGCCTTGGTCTCGTCCTCGCGGATGGCCACGAGCCCGGTCCCCAGCTTGGTCCGGCGGATCCACCAGCTGAGCAGGAGCTGGAGCGCGAGGAGCCCGACGAGTGAGTAGTAGAACGGCCAGTTCGCGATGTCGGCGCTCCACGTGGGCAACGGCAGGCTCAGGCCCTCGGTGCCGCCGCTCACCGAGCGCCAGTTGATGGCGACGACCTGGACGAGGAAGAGGAAGGCGACCGTGATGATGACGAAGGCCGGCCCCCGCGTGCGGAGCGAGACCAGACCCAGGGCGAGGGCCACCGCGGCCGCGACGAGGCCGGCCACGGGAACCCACACCCAGACGCTGGTGTCGGGGTGGTGGGTCGCGAGCACGCCGACGGTGTAGCCGCCCAGCCCGACGAAGGCGCCCTGGCCGAGGGAGACGTAGCCGGTCAGCCCGGTGATGATGCTCAGGCCGGTGGCGGCGACCGCGAAGACCAGCGAGAGGATGACCATGTTCTGGTAGTACTGGTCGTCGCTCAGCAACGGGAAGGCGACCAGGAGGAGCCCGGCGACCACGGCGATGCCGCGGCCGACCCAGAGGATCCCGGCGGCGTCACGGACGCGGGCCACCCCGCCCTCCGCCGCGCTCACGCCGCCACCGCGTCGTCACGCAGGCGCGTGCCGAGCAGCCCCTGGGGGCGGACCAGCAGCACGGCGAAGACGATGACGTAGGGCACCGCGGTGGCCCACGCGGGTGACACGTACACCGCGGTGACCGTCTCGGCCACCCCGAAGACGAGCGCCGCGAGCACGGCGCCCTCCAGGCTCCCGAGCCCGCCGAGCACGACGATGGCGAGCAGCCGGGAGATCCAGAGGTAGTGCGACCCCGGCACGAAGGGGTAGAGGACCCCGATGATCGAGCCCCCGGCGCCGGCGGCGGCGAGCCCCAGCCCGAAGACCAGGGCCGCCACCGACGTCACCTTGATGCCGACCAGCTCGGCCGAGGCCGGGTTCGTCGCGGCCGCGCGGATCGCCCGACCCAGCCAGGTCCTCGTGAGGAGCACCCAGAACCCGACGAGCACCACCGCCGCCACGACGCCGCCGTACACCTGGGCCTCCGGGAGGAACACCGACCCGAGGTGGAAGGAGGAGTTGACGTACGACGGGCGGATCGCCGTGGAGTCGTTGCCCCACACCGACCCCATGACGCCCTCCGTGACCAGGGCCAGGCCGAAGGTCAGCAGGACGGTCGAGGACATCGGGGCGTCCCGGATGGGCCGCACGAAGAGCCGGTAGACCGCCCAGCCCAGGGCGAACACGACCGGGGTGGTCACGAGGACCCCGAGCAGGGGGTCCAGCCCGAGGGCGTCCCAGAGGGTGTAGGTGAGGAAGGAGCCGAGGATCAGGAAGGCGCCGTGGGCGATGTTGATCACCCGCATCACCCCGAAGATCAGCGTGAGGCCGCTCGCGACGAGGGCGTAGATCCCGCCGACGAGGAGGCTGAGGGCGAGGGTCTGGACGAGCTCGCTCACGAGCCGGGGTGCCAGCCGACCGCGGGCTCTGCCGTCGCGGCGCCGGCCGGCAGCACGACCTCGGCCTTGCCCTTCTGCCACTGACCGATGAGGAACTCACCCGTCGGCGCACCGGTCTCGTCCCACGAGAGAGGGCCGAGAATGGTGTCGACCTTGTTCGCGCGCAGCCAGTCGGCGAGCTTGGACTGGTCCTCGATGCTGCCGACGGCCTCGACGGCCGCCGCCATCACCTCGGCCGCGGCGAACGCGTCGGCCGCGTCCTCCGGCGGGACGTCGGAGCCGAACATCTCCTTGTACTTGGCCACGAAGTCGGCGTTGCCCGGCGTGTCCGCCTCGGGGGAGTAGCTGACGGCGTACATCACGCCCTCGGTGTTCGGCTCACCGACGGCCTTGACGTACTGGTCGGCGAACGAGGGGGCGCTCGTCTCGTAGAACATGCCCGGTGTCCATCCGGACTTGAGCATCGCGCGGGTCAGCCCGACGCCGTCCTCGAACGTCGCGCCGTGGACGACGACGTCGGGGCTCTTGGCCTTCATCGCCGCGACGATCGAGTCGAAGTTCTTGGTGTCGATCGCGTACGTGGTCTGGTACACGGTCGAGATGCCGGCGGCCTCGAGGACCTTGCGGATGCCCTCGACGTTCGGGGCCGCGAAGGGGTCGTCCAGGGTGGGGTAGGCGGCCGTCTTGGGCCGCTGTGCCTCGGGCAGCTCGGTGACCCACTTGGCGAACGTGAGGCCCTGCTTGTCCGCGGTCGCCTGCTGGGCGAAGAAGAGGTACTTGTAGCCGCGGTTGAACATCTTCGGGGACCCACCCGCGGGCTCGACGTAGAGCATCCGGTTCTTCTCGGCGACCGCCGAGGCCGGGAGGTTGAGCAGCGAGGAGAAGGTGCCGAGCACGAGGTCGACCTTGTCCTGCGCGATGAGCGCGTTGTAGTCGGAGACGATCGTGTTCTGGTTCGAGGCGTCGTCCTTGATGACGAGCTTGACCTGCCGCCCGAGCAGCCCGCCCTTCGCGTTGACGATCGACTGCCACACCTCGTAGCCCTGCTTCGCCGCGGACCCGGGCTCCGAGAAGTCGCCGGTGAGGGGGAGCGAGGCCCCGATGCTCAGGGCCGGTCCGCCCGAACCACCGCTCGAGCCGCCGTCCGAGCTCCCGCCCCCGCCGGAACCGCCGCACGCCGCGAGTCCGATCGACACTGCTCCGACAAGGGCCACAGCCTTCCAACGGCTCCGCGCGCTCACGTGGGACATCGTTCCTCCTCGAACTAGGCCGCAATCGATTGCGGCACGGTCAGTCTCGTGACGCGGGGCAGCCGTGTCAAGCATCACGGCAAGATCGTGACCTTGCGGTGCGGGGAGGGGGGCATCATGCCTCCTTCCTCTTGCAAACGGTTGTGGTGTTCTGCCAGCCTGCGACGAGGAGGCGCCATGAACCCCACGGACCTGCCCACTCGCGCCGAGGTCGTCGTCGTCGGTGCCGGGCACAACTCCCTCGTCGCCGCGGCCTACCTGGCCCGGGCCGGGCTCGAGGTGCTCGTGCTCGAGGCCGGACCCACCGTCGGCGGCAACACGCGGACCGAGGAGCTGACCCTGCCGGGGTTCGCCCACGACTCGTGCAGCAGCGCGCACGTCCTCATCCAGAACAACCCGCTCGTCCGTGACGACGAGCTGGGCCTCGTCGCGGAGCAGGGGCTGCGCTACCTGCGCACCGACCCCGCGGTCGTCATGCCGCTGCCCGACGGCGACGTCCTCACCATGCGCCCGGACCTCGACGCGACGTGCGACGAGCTGGCCCGGTTCTCCGAGGGCGACGCCCGGGCGTTCCGCACCATGGTCGACACCTGGCGCGGCGGGCTCGCCGCGGCGCACGGTCGCTGGAGCTCGGACCTGCCCCAGCCGCGCGACGCCGTGACCGGGGCCTACCTCCAGCTGCGCGAGCGGTCGGCGTGGGACGTCGTGCACGAGACCTACGAGCACCCGGTCGTGCGCTCGTTCGTCCTGTGGCTGGCCATGGCGACCATCCAGGACCCCCGGCGGCCGGGGACCGGTTTCCTGCCGTCGTCCCTGGCCGTGGGACGGCTCGAGTTCGGCTGGACGACACCGGTGGGCGGCAGCCAGGCGCTCCCGGACGCGCTCGTACGGGTGGTCACCGCCCACGGCGGCCGGGTGGCCTGCGACGCCGCGGTGGCCTCCGTGCGCTGCGACGCCGACGGGGTGCGCGCGGTCGTCACCGCCGACGGGCGGGTCGTCGAGGTCGGGCGGGCGGTGGTGGACGGCGGCCACCTCGCCACCCTCGCCGGCCGGCTCGAGGGCGTGGAGCCGCCGGCCGACCTCGTGAGGGCCCGCGACGCCTGGCGCCCCGGGCTGTCGGTCCTCGCCGTCCATGCCGCCCTGCGTTCCGACCTCGCCTTCGGCAGTGCCGGGACGCCTTCGGCGGCAGCCGGTTTCGGCACCACCACAGGCATGGCCCGGCACATGCGCGCGCACGCGGCAGGCGAGCTCGAGGCCGACGACCCGTGGCTGCTCGTGGTGAACCAGACCGTCGTCGACCCCGGCCGGGCGCCCGGGGGAGCGACCTTCAAGATCCTCACCATCGCGCCGTCGGTGCTCGCCGACGGGCGGGAGTGGGCCGCGGTCAAGGACGCCTACGGGATGCGGCTCGTCGAGCTCGTCGCCTCTCGCTGTTCCGGACTCGACCCCGACGACGTCCTCGCCGTGCGCACCGAGTCGCCGCTCGACGTCGCCGCACACAACCCCCAGAACCTCGGGGGCTCCTGCCACGGCGGCGAGTTCGAGCTCGACGGACGGGTCGTCGCGGGCTGGCCACGCTACGACACGGGTCTGCCCGGCCTGTACCTCACCGGCTCCACGACCCATCCGGGCGGCTCGGTGTCGGGGCGGCCGGGGCGCAACGCCGCCCGCGCCGTGCTCAGGGGCCTGGGACTGGACCCGGCCACGGTGATGGGCCCGGGCTGACGTCGTCAGACGAGCAGCCGGGCCGGGTGCTCGAGCAGCTCGACGAGCACGGCGAGCCAGCGCGCCGCGAGGGCGCCGTCGACGGGCCGGTGGTCGACCGTGAGGGTGAGCCGCAGGACCCGGCCGACGGCGAGGGCGCCGTCGACGACGACCGGCTCCTCACGGACCGCACCGACGGCGAGGATGGCGGCGTGGGGCGGGTTGATGACCGCCGAGAACTCCTCGACGCCGAACATCCCGAGGTTCGTGACCGTGATCGAGCCGCCCTCGAGCTCCTCGGGCCGCAGCCGTCGGCCGCGGGCCCGCTCGGCGAGGTCGCGCACGCGGGCCGCGAGACCGGCCACGCCGAGGGCCCCGGCGTCGCGGAGCACCGGCACGAGCAGCCCGTGCTCGGTGTCGACGGCGATCCCGATGTCGGCCCGGGCGTAGCGGCGGACCGCGGTGTCGGTCCAGGTGACGTTCATGTCCGGGACCCGGGCGTGGGCCAGCGCCACGGCGCGGACCACGAGGTCGGTGAGCGACACCCGGGTCGCGGCGTCGTCGGCCAGCTCGGCGCGCAGGGCGAGGAGGCGGTCGGCGCGCACGCTAGCCCGCAGGGAGAAGTGCGGTGCCTCGCGCACGCTCTCGGTGAGCCGGCGTGCGGTGACGAGCCGGACCCGGGTGTGCGGCACCTCCTCGTACTCCGGGGACGCAGCGACCGACGGCGAGGTGGCGGGGTCCGGCTCGGGGGACGCGGCCCTGGCAGCGACCGCGGCGTCGACGTCGAGCCGGAGCACCCGGCCCCGTGGGCCGCTGCCGGGGATGTCCTCGAGGGCCAGGCCGGCCTCGGCGGCGAGCCGGCG
>JACXUW010000137.1 GCA_014763705.1 Micrococcales bacterium
CACGCCCGGCCCCCAGACCGCTCCCGTACGCTCGACGCCGTGCTGCGGACGGCCCTGACCCCGAGGCTGCTCGGGCTGCTCGGGCTGGCCCTCGTCATCGGCGTCGTCTTCGTCCAGCTCGGCCGCTGGCAGCTGGGCGTCGCGGAGGGGAAGGCGCGCGAGGACGCGGTGGCGGCCGCGCGCGCCGCCGCCCCCGAGCCGCTGACCGACCTCATCCGCCCGCACGAGAGGTTCCCCGGGGAGATCTCGGCGCACCCGGTGACGGTCACCGGTCACTACGCCGAGGGGCAGCTGCTCGTCCCGGACCGCCGGCTCGGCGACCGCACCGGCTCGTGGGTGCTCACCCCGTTCGTCGTCGACGCCACCGGGGCGACCCTGCCGGTGCTCCGCGGGTTCGTCACCGACCCCACGCGGGCCGGGGACCCGCCCACGGGCACCCTCACCCTCGAGGGCGGGATCGCCCCGTCGGAGTCGCCCGGCACCACTCCCGTCGGCCCCGGCGAGATCGCCTCGGTCGACACCTCGGTGCTCGTCAACACCTGGTCGGGCGACCTCTACAACGCCTTCCTCTTCCTCGCGACCGAGTCGCCGGGCACCGGCCCGCAGCTGACCAAGGTGCCGACCCCCGTCGGTGACACCGGCCTCAACTGGCGCAACGCCGCCTACGCCGTCCAGTGGTGGGTCTTCGCCGCCTTCGGCCTGTGGCTGTGGTGGCGGATGGTCCGCGAGGCGCACGAGCGGGCCGCTGCGCCGGCGCTCGCCGGCACCGGTGACAATGGAGCGCGTGAGCACCCCTGAGGCCGGCCCGGCCGGCACCGTGATCGCCCCCGCGGACGTCGACGCCGTCCGCCCCCGCCTCGCCTTCTTCAAGGTGATGGCCTTCGTCGTCGGCGTCGGCCTGCTCCTCCTCGTCGTCGAGGTCGTCCTCACCTACGTCTTCGGGATGAACGGCAAGGACGGCAACCCGACCAACCCCCTCGCGTGGTGGCCCCAACCGCACGGGTTCATCTACATGCTCTACCTCGTCGCCACGGCCGTGCTCGGCTTCAAGGTCGGCTGGTCCCTGACGAGGATGGTCCTCGTGATGCTCGCCGGCTGCGTGCCCTTCCTCTCCTTCTGGGTCGAGCGCCGCGTGGCCCGGGAGGTCGAGGCCGGGCTCGCCGCCGCCCGCGGCTAGCCTTGCGCTCGTGAGCGACGCCCCCGAGCTGCCCGCCGACCCCTCGCCCGTCGACCCCTCGCACGCCGTCGTCGAGGGGGGCGACCCCATCCACCTCGCCGACCGCCCGGTGCTCGTCGTCGACTTCGGTGCCCAGTACGCCCAGCTCATTGCCCGGCGCGTGCGTGAGGCGAACTGCTTCAGCGAGGTCGTGCCGCACTCGATGCCGGTCGCGGAGATGATGGCCAAGGAGCCCTCGGCGATCATCCTCAGCGGGGGCCCGAGCTCGGTCTATGAGGAGGGCGCCCCGCGCCTCGACCCGGCCGTCCTGCAGGCCGGGGTCCCGGTCTTCGGCATGTGCTACGGCTTCCAGGCGATGGCGCTCGCCCTCGGTGGGACGGTCGCCCGCACCGGGCTGTCCGAGTTCGGCGCCACCCCGGCCACCATCTCCGACACCGGCTCCACCCTCTTCAACGGCCAGCCCGCCGAGCAGTCGGTGTGGATGAGCCACGGCGACTCCGTCGAGGCGGCGCCGGAGGGCATGCGCGTCACCGCGACGACCGCCGGTGCCCCCGTCGCCGGGTTCGAGGACGACGAGCGCCGGCTCTACGGCGTGCAGTGGCACCCCGAGGTGATGCACTCCACCTTCGGCCAGCGCGTCCTGGAGAACTTCCTCAGCAAGGGCGCCGGCCTCACCGGCGAGTGGACCGCCGCCAACGTCGTCGACCAGCTCGTCACCGCGGTGCGCGAGCAGATCGGCGACAAGCGGGCGATCTGCGGGCTCTCCGGTGGCGTCGACTCGTCGGTGGCCGCCGCGCTCGTCCAGCGCGCCGTCGGCGACCAGCTGACCTGCGTCTTCGTCGACCACGGACTGCTGCGGGCCGGCGAGGCCGAGCAGGTGCAGCAGGACTTCGTCGCCGCGACGGGGGTCGACCTCGTCACCGTCGACGCCTCCGAGCGGTTCCTCGCGGCGCTCGCCGGGGTGAGCGACCCCGAGGAGAAGCGCAAGATCATCGGGCGCGAGTTCATCCGGGTCTTCGAGCAGGCCGCCCGCGACGTCGTGGGCTCGCACGAGGGCGCGGACGACCACCCGGTCGAGTTCCTCGTCCAGGGGACCCTCTACCCGGACGTCGTCGAGTCCGGCGGCGGCAGCGGCACCGCGAACATCAAGAGCCACCACAACGTCGGCGGGCTGCCCGACGACCTCCAGTTCACCCTCGTCGAGCCGCTGCGGCTGCTCTTCAAGGACGAGGTGCGCCAGGTCGGCCTCGAGCTCGGCGTGCCCGAGGGCATCGTGTGGCGCCAGCCGTTCCCCGGCCCGGGCCTCGGCATCCGGATCGTCGGCGAGGTGACCCACGAGCGCCTCGAGGTCCTGCGCGCCGCCGACCGGGTCGCCCGCGAGGAGCTCTCGGAGGCGGGGCTCGACCGCGAGATCTGGCAGTGCCCGGTGGTCCTGCTCGCCGACGTGCGCTCGGTCGGGGTCCAGGGCGACGGCCGCACCTACGGTCACCCGGTCGTCCTGCGCCCGGTGTCGTCCGAGGACGCGATGACCGCCGACTGGACCCGCATCCCCTACGAGGTGCTCGCGAAGATCTCGACCCGCATCACCAACGAGGTGCGCGAGGTCAACCGGGTCGTCCTCGACGTCACGAGCAAGCCGCCGGGCACCATCGAGTGGGAGTGACGCCCGGGCGCGAGCCCGGGCGGGTCACCAGGCGAACACCGCCAGGGCCCAGATGAGCAGGGGCACCCCGACGAGGAGGCCGAACACCGCGACGTTGAACCACGCACCGGGCCGGCGCTGCGGGGTGGTGCCGATGGCGCCCCGCGCGAACTGGTGCCACGGCGGCGCGTAGTGGACCGGCACGACCTCGCCCGGCGCCACGTCGACGTCGATCTCGGCCTGCCCGTAGCGGCGCAGCCACTGCGAGTACGCCTCGACCCGCACCCGGCCGGCCCAGACCGGCACGTCCTGGGTGCCCCACCGGACCCGGACGAGGTGGCCGCCGACGTGCACGGTGGGCGTCAGGCCGGCCATCGGGCCGCTGCCGTGCAGGGTCAACCGGACCGTGCCGGTGGGGTGCGAGCCGGCGGGTCCCCCCGTGACCTGTGACATGCGCCCGACCCTAGCCGTCAGGGGGGTGTGCCGTGGCAGGCTGGCCCCCGAGTACCCGCCGGTAGCCCCACCCCAGGACGGACCCCATGGAGAGCTCGACGTCGAGCGTCACGGCCAGCGACGGCACCGCCGTCTTCATCCACCGCTGGCTGCCGGACGGCCCGCCGAAGGCGGTCGTGGTCGTCGCGCACGGGATGGCCGAGCACTCGGCCCGGTACGCGCGGCTGGCCGAGGCGCTGACCGCCGCGGGTTACGCCGTCCACGCCCCCGACCACCGCGGGCACGGCCGCACCGCCTCCCGCGAGGACCACGGCTACTTCGCCGACGCCGGCGGCTGGGACACCGTCGTCGCGGACCTGCGCGCCGTGGTCGCCGGTGCGCACGCCGAGCACCCGGGCCTGCCGGTCTTCCTCCTGGGCCACTCGATGGGCTCCTTCCTCGGCCGCTCGTTCGTCATCGAGGACTCCTCCGCGCTGGCCGGCGTCGTCCTCTCGGGGACCGCCGGGGACCCGGGGCTGCTCGGGAAGGTCGGGGCCGGCCTCGCTGCCGCGGAGGCCCGGCTGCGCGGCCGCCGGCACACGAGCACGCTGATGGACAAGCTGACCTTCGGCCAGTACAACGCGGCCTTCAAGCCCAACCGGACCGACTTCGACTGGCTCTCGCGTGACGACGCCGAGGTCGACGCGTACGTCGCGGATCCGCTGTGCGGCAACACCTTCACCTCCGGGTTCTTCGTCGACCTGCTCGGCGGCCTGGCCCGCATCAACGACCCGAAGCAGATCGCCCGGGTGCGCAAGGACCTCCCGGTGCTGCTGGTCAGCGGCGACAAGGACCCCGTCGGCGACGGCGGCAAGGGCCCGCGGGCGGTCGCGCAGCAGCTGCGCGACGCCGGGGTCCGCGACGTCACGTGCACCCTCTACCCGGACGCCCGGCACGAGCTGTTCAACGAGACCAACCGCGACGAGGTCACCGCCGACGTCGTCCGGTGGCTCGACGCCCACCTCGCCACCTGACCCTCGCCGCGTGACCCCACGGCGGAACCCGTCCGCGTGACCCCACGGCGGACCCACCGGTCGACCGACGAGAACATGCCGTCCGGACGGGCTGCCCCGCGGCATGTCCTCGTCGTTCGACGAGAGGCGGCGGGACGGGGCCACCGGCAGCCCACGGGGCGGATTCGGGTCCGCCGGCCGGTGCTGGCTAGGGTTGGTCCGTGCTGAGAACGGCCGCCGCCGTCGTCGCGGGCAAGACCGCCCGAGCCCTCGCCCGGGTCCGGGGCGGAGGCTCGGCCTTCCCGGGCCTCGTCGCCGAGCGCGTCGACCCCCGCATCCTGCGCCGCGCCCTCGCCGACGTGCGCGGCGGCATCGTCGTCGTCAGCGGCACGAACGGGAAGACGACGACGACGAAGATGCTCGTGGCCGTCCTGCGGGCCCACGGGCGCAGCGTCTTCACCAACCCGACCGGCTCGAACTTCACCCGCGGCGTCCTCTCCGAGATGCTCCCGCAGCTGCCGGTCAGCGGCCGGCTGCGCAGCGACATGGTCGTCGTCGAGCTCGACGAGGCGCACGCGATGCGGTTCATCGCCGAGGTGCCGCCGACCCACTCGCTCCTGCTCAACGTGGCCCGCGACCAGCTCGACCGGTTCGCCGAGATCGACCACACCGCCGACCTCCTGGCGCGGCTCGGTGCCGCGAGCACCGAGGGCGTCGTCGCCAACGCCGACGACCCGTTCATCGCCCGGGCGGCCCGCGCCGTGCACGTCCCGGTCCGCTGGTTCGGGCTCGACGCCTCGATCGCCGACCGGCTCCCCGAGCTGACCGAGCTCGACGCCCGCTTCGACGACACCCCGCTGGCCCACGAGTTCACGACCGGCGACGCCCGGCTGCGGCCGGTCGACGAACGGGCCTTCGAGGTCGTGTTCGACGACGTCACCGTCGGCCCGCTCACCCTCCAGCAGCGCGGCCTCGCGGCGATGATCAACGCGACCGCTGCCACGACGACGGCCCGGATGCTCCTCGGCGACGCGTTCGACGCCGCGACGGCCGCCACCGCCCTGGCCGCCGTGCGCCCGCCGTTCGGCCGCGGCGAGGTCGTCATGGTCGACGGCCAGCCGCTCGAGCTCGTGCTCGTGAAGAACCCCGCCGGCTTCGGCGTCGCGCTGAGCACCTACGGCTCCACCCCGGTCGCGACGATGGTGGCGATCAACGACAACGACGCCGACGGCCGCGACGTCTCGTGGCTCTACGACGTCTCCTTCGCCTCCCTCCGCGAACGAGGCGTCGCCCTGACCAGCGGGGTGCGCGCCTACGACATGGCGCTGCGGCTGCACTACGACGACGTGCACACCGACCGGGTCGTCCCCGACCTCGACGAGGCCCTCGACGCCTTCGTCGCCGCGCACCCCGACGAGCCGAAGCGCATCTTCTGCACGTACACCGCGATGATGGCCCTGCGCCGCACCCTCGCGGCGCGGCACGGCCTCGACCGCTTCGGGGAGGAGGCGCCGGCATGAGCGGCACCGAGCGCTACGAGCCGGCCGGCCCGAGCAAGGGCACGATCACGCTCGTCCACCTCTACCCGCGCGAGATGAGCATCTACGGCGACCGCGGCAACACGCACGCCCTCGCCGGACGCATCCGCCGGCACGGCTACACCGCCGAGGTCGTCCTCCACGACCCGGGCGCCTCCTTCCGGCGCGACGCACACCTACTGATGGGTGGCGGCGGCCAGGACTCCGGCCAGGCCCGGGTCGAGGCGGACCTCGAGGCCATCGGCCCCGAGCTCGTGGCGATGGCCGCCGACGGCGTGCCGATGCTGATGATCTGCGGGATGTACCAGCTCTTCGGCAACAGCTTCCACACGGTGACCGGGCAGGTGCTGCCGGGGCTCGGCATCCTCGACGTCACCACCCACGGGAACGACAAGAGGATGATCGGGCCGGTCTGCCTCGAGACCGAGTTCGGCCGGGTCGTCGGCTACGAGAACCACTCCGGCTCGACCGTGCTCGGGCCCGGTCAGCAGCCGTTCGGGCGGGTCCTCGCCGGGCACGGCAACAACGGGGAGGACGGCACCGAGGGCGCGCGCTCCGGCCACGTCATCGGGTCCTACCTCCACGGCCCGCTGCTGCCCGCGAACCCGATGGTCTCCGACGCGCTCATCGCCGTCGCCGCCGAGCGCGCCACCGGGCGGCCGTTCGACCCCGAGCCGCTCGAGGACCCGCTGGCCACCGAGGCCCGCGAGCGCCAGGTGCGCCGGCTCGTCGGCACCCGCTGAGCCATCCTCTCCTGCCGGGCTACGGCGCGGTACTCGTCGTCATCCCGACGGTTACCGCGCCGTAGCCCGGCACCCAGGGGCGGGCCCCGGGGTGCCGGCTGACAGGATGGCGGGCGTGAGCAGCGCCGCCAGCAGCCCCAGCCCCGACTCGGTCGCCACCGCGTTCGCCGAGTACGTCACCGCGTCCCCGACCGCGTTCCACGCCGCCGCGGTGGCCCGCGACCACCTCGTCGCGGCCGGGTTCACCGAGCTCGACGAGCAGGCGTCCTGGCCGACCGACGCCGGCGGCTACGTCGTCGTCCGCGACGGCGCGGTCATCGCCTGGCGGGTGCCGGAGGGCGCCGGCCCGACGACGCCCTTCCGCGTCCTCGGCGCGCACACCGACTCGCCGGGTTTCCGGCTCAAGCCGAACCCCGTCGTCCGTGCCCACGGCTGGGAGCAGCTCAACGTCGAGGTGTACGGCGGACCCGTGCTGCCGACCTGGTTCGACCGCGACCTCGCGGTGGCGGGCCGCGCGGTGCTCCCGGACGGCAGCACGCGGCTCGTCCGGACCGGCGCCGTCGCCCGCATCCCGCACCTCGCCATCCACCTCGACCGTGCGGTCAACGAGGGGTTCGCCCCCGACCGCCAGCGCCACCTGCTGCCGGTCGTCGGTGCGGACGACGGCACGGACCCGACGGACGCCGCGCACTGGCTGCGGGCCGAGCTCGGCGACGCCGTCGCATGGGACCTCTTCCTCGCCGACACCCAGGAGCCGGCCCGGATCGGTGCCCGCGAGGAGCTGTTCGCCTCGTGGCGGATGGACAACCTCACGAGCGTCCACGCCGGCCTGCGCGGCCTGCTCGAGGCCCCCGCCGACCTCCCGCACGTCCCCGTCCTCGCCGCGTTCGACCACGAGGAGGTCGGCTCGGCCTCGACCAGCGGAGCCTCCGGGCCGTTCCTCGAGGACGTCCTCACCCGGGTCCGGGAGGGGCTCGGCGCGAGCCGGTCCGAGGCCGCCCGCGCCCTGCGGGCCTCGTGGCTGCTCTCCAGCGATGCCGGGCACCTCGTGCACCCCGGGTACCCGGAGAAGCACGACGCGACGAACCGGCCGCGGCCCGGCGGCGGACCGCTGCTCAAGGTCAACGCGAACCAGCGGTACACGACCGAGGCCCGCGGGGAGGCGGTCTGGGCCGCCGCCTGCGATCGGGCCGGGGTGCCGTACCAGTACTACGTCAACCCGAACACGATCCCCGGCGGCTCGACGATCGGGCCGCTCGCGGCCACCCGGCTCGGCATCCCGACCCTCGACATCGGCGTCGGGCTGCTCTCGATGCACTCGACCCGCGAGCTCGTCCACGTCGACGACCTCGCCGCGCTGCACGGCGCGGTCGCGGCCTTCCTCGCCGGCTGACGGGTCCTCGACGGCGGACGGTCAGCCCGGGTCGCGGCGCTCGCCCGGCTCGCCCCGCGCAGGACCGGGGGCCCCGGCAGGACCGGGGGCCGTCGCGTCCTCGGCGAGCGCCCGGGACGCCCCGGCGGCGCCGAACAGCGGCTCGTGGCCCTCGGAGGGCGGCTCGACCTTGACGCTGAGCGACCACAGCATCCAGCCGAGCCCGCCGAGGGGCACCTCCATGAGGTGGGTGAAGATCGAGAAGAGGACGACGGC
>JACXUW010000138.1 GCA_014763705.1 Micrococcales bacterium
AGCCGGCCGCCGGTCGTCGCGGTGCCGACCACCCAGGCCGCCCGGCCATCGAGCTCGGTGGCGACCACCGGGGTGGTTGACCCCTCGAGACGGGCGACGGCCGGGGCGTCGAGCAGCGCGGTCACGAGGCCGCGGAGGGTCTCGGGCGCGACCTCGGCCACCTGGGCGTCGGTCGTCGGGACCCAGCGGCCGACCCGCGAGGGGGCGGTCACGGCCGGGACGACGGTGCGCCAGAAGGCGAGGTCCCCCGCGAGCCAGTGCCCGTCGCCGTCCGTCGTGCCCGCGCCGCCGACGGCAGTGGGGTAGGCGCTGGACCGGGTGCGGGCTCAGGGGCCGGCGTAGGACGGGGGGCGTCTCGAGCGTCGCCAGGCACGCACGCGCAGCCACATCCACACGAGGAGCCAGGCCAGGAGGCCGAGCGCGACGACGACGAAGACCGGCGCGAGGATCGCGATGATGCTCAGGCCGATGGACGCGCCGTCCTCGACCGTCGACACGACCGGGGCGCCGAACCCGACGGTGGCGCCGTTGACCACCGGGCGGGCCGCCATCTTCCCGGTGTGCACGAGCCCGGCGATGACGACGCCGAGCACGGCGCCGACCCACGGGTGCTCGGCCATCCACGTCGAGCTGTCGAGCTCGGAGGCTGCGTTGGTCGCCGCGAAGATCAGCCCGCCGACGCTCGGCCGGATGAAGGTCTGGATCGTGTCGTTGACCGTGTCGACGGCCGGGATCTTGTCGAGGACCACCTCGGCGAGCAGGAGGACCGCCCCGATGCCGATGGCCCAGCCACTCGAGATCCACTCGTAGCCGCTGGGGAGGGCGATGAGGTCGGTGAAGCGCGCGACGAGCGCGACGACGAGGAAGGGGATGTAGGCGTTGAGGCCCGCGGCAGCGGACAGGCCCATCCCGGTGAGGGCTGCCAGCACGGCGTCCTCCTTCGTGCAGCGACTCGACCGTGGGAACGACGCTGCTCCGACGTCAGGTTAGTCCCCGCCGGTTCCCCCGCGGGGGTCGTGTGCTCGGACGGTCGCCGTGGCGACCACCCGAGCACACGACCCGGTGGTGCGGGTCAGTTGCCCTTGACGTTGACGACCTGCCGCAGCGTGTGCCGGACCCGGACGAGCCCGGCCGCGTCGGCCATCACCCGGTCGATGTCCTTGTACGCCGCCGGGATCTCGTCGAGGAACGCGTCGGTGTCCCGGTACTCGATGCCGGCCATCGCCGCCCGCAGCTCGTCGTGGGTGAACCGCCTCCGGGCCGCCGACCGCGAGTACATCCGCCCCGCACCGTGCGGTGCCGAGCAGAGGGACATCGGGTCGCCGAGCCCCTCGACGACGTACGACCGGGTCCCCATCGACCCCGGGATCAGCCCGGGCTGGCCCTCGCGGGCCTCGATGGCGCCCTTCCGGGTCACCCACAGCGTCCTGCCCCAGTGCTTCTCCTGCTGGGTGAAGTTGTGGTGGCAGTTGACCCGCTCGAGCTCCTCGACGTCGCCGCCGGAGAACTCGCCGAGCTGCCGCAGGACCCGGTCCATCATCTCGTCCCGGTTGAGCAGCGCGTAGTGCTGCGCCCACCGCAGCTCGCGGACGTAGGCCCAGAACTCGTCCGTGCCCTCGACGAGGTAGGCGAGGTCACGGTCGGGCAGCTCGATCCAGTACCGCTCCATGAGTCGCCGGGCGACCGCGATGTGGTGCTGCGCGATCTTGTTGCCGACGCCCCGGGAGCCGGAGTGGAGGAACGCCCAGACCCGGTCCGCCTCGTCGAGGGAGACCTCGATGAAGTGGTTGCCGGAACCGAGCGTGCCGAGCTGCAGCCGCCACCGGCCGGCCCGCGCGTCCGGGTCGAACCCGGCCTCGGCGGCCAGGGACTCGAGCTCGGCGACCCGCGGCTCGGCCGTGGTGACGACCTTCCGGTTCGCCGCGCCGGCGGACAGCGGAACGGCCCGCTCGATGCTCTCCCGCAGCGGCGCCAGGTCGCGGCCGGCGAGGTCGGCCGCGGTCAGCTGCGTCCGGACCGCGATCATCCCGCAGCCGATGTCGACACCGACCGCCGCCGGGACGACGGCTCGGTGGGTCGGGATGACCGACCCCACCGTCGCACCGAGCCCGAGGTGGGCGTCCGGCATGAGGGCGAGGTGCGGGAAGACGAAGGGGAGGCGCGAGGTGCGCTCGGCCTGCTCCCGGGTCGAGGGCTCGAGCAGGGAGGCCCAGTTGACGAGCCGTTCGGTGATCTTCTCCATCGTGACGCACCTCCTTCGGTGTCGTGTGCGTCGGTGGCCCGGGCGGTCCGGGCCGTCGAGGAGCGTGGCAGGTGGTCCCGCCACGGCGCCAACGAATTCGGCACCCGGGACGGACGGGCGGAAACCCGGTGGCCGCGCCGGCGCAGAGCGCGCGAGGATCGGGCGCGTGAGCACCGACCCCGCCGCGCTCCTGCGGATCTACGACGACCAGCTGCGCACCGACGCCGAGACCCCCGGCGCGCGCTCGGTGACCCGGCTCGGCCCACTCCGGCTCGCCACCTTCCCGGGCGGGCGCGGGTTCATCAGCTACCGCGACCTCGAGGGCGCGGATGCCGAGCGCGTCCGGGGGTGGGTCGGCGAGGCGCTCGAGCACTTCCGGGCCGACCCGGAGGTCGACGAGGTCGAGTGGAAGACGCGCGGCCACGATGTCGCCCCCGGGCTGCACGAGGCGCTCCTCGACCACGGCTTCGTCCCCGGCGAGGTGGAGTCGGTGATGATGGGCCCCGCCGCCGGCCTCGCGGTCGAGGTCCCCCTGCCCGAGGGGGTGACGCTGCGCCGGGTCACCGGTGAGGCCGACGTCCGGGCCACGAGCGCGGCCGCCGACGAGGCCTTCGGTGACCCGGTCTCGACCCGGCGCGCCGACGACCTGCTCTTCCGGCTGGCCCACGACCCCGACGTCGAGATCTGGGTCGCCGAGGTGGACGGGCTGATCGTCAGCTCGGGTCGGCTCGAGCCGGTGCCGGGCACCGAGGTCGCCGGGGTCTGGGGCGGCGCGACCCTGCCGGCGTACCGCGGACGCGGCATCTACCGCGCGTTGACCGCCGAGCGGGCCCGCTCGGCCCTGCGGCTCGGGAAGACCGTGCTGCACAGCGACTCCACCGAGTACTCGCGCCCCATCCTCGAGCGCTCCGGGATGGTGAGGGTGACGACGACGACGCCCTACGAGTGGCACCGCTGAGCCGTCCACGCCCGGGTGGCCCCCGGAACGCGGTTGCGGCCGCCACCTAGGATTCGGGACATGAAGGTCCTCTCCGCCGTCGCCTGGCCGTACGCCAACGGACCGCGTCACCTCGGCCACGTCGCCGGGTTCGGCGTGCCGTCCGACGTCTTCAGCCGGTACATGCGGATGGCGGGGCACGACGTGCTCATGGTCAGCGGGTCCGACGAGCACGGCACGCCCATCCTCGTGCTCGCCGACCAGGCGGGGGTCACGCCGCGCGAGTTCGTCGACGCCAACCACGCGGTCATCGCCGGCGAGCTCGCCGACCTCGGCTGCACCTACGACCTCTACACGCGCACGACGACGGCCAACCACTACGCGGTCGCCCAGGAGCTGTTCCGCCAGAACTGGCTCAACGGCTACATGGTCGAGCGCACCCAGCAGGGCGCCATCTCGCCGTCGACCGGTCGCACGCTGCCCGACCGGTTCATCGAGGGCGAGTGCCCGATCTGCCACTACCCCGACGCCCGCGGCGACCAGTGCGACAACTGTGGCAACCAGCTCGAGCCCGAGGACCTCATCAACCCGCGCAGCAAGATCAACGGCGAGACACCGGAGTTCGTCGAGACCCAGCACTTCTTCCTCGACCTGCCGGCGCTCGCCGACGCCCTGCGCGAGTGGCTCGACGGGCGTGACGCCTTGGGGACCTGGCGGCCGAACGTCATCAAGTTCAGCCAGAACATCCTCGACGAGATCAAGCCCCGGGCGATGACCCGCGACATCGACTGGGGCATCCCGGTGCCCCTCGACGGCTGGCGCGACAACCACGCCAAGCGCCTCTACGTGTGGTTCGACGCCGTCATCGGCTACCTGTCGGCCTCGATCGAGTGGGCCCGTCGCCTCGGCGAGCCGGAGCGCTGGCGCGAGTGGTGGAACGACCCCGAGGCCCTGTCCTACTACTTCATGGGCAAGGACAACATCACCTTCCACAGCCAGATCTGGCCGGCCGAGCTGCTGGGGTACGCCGGGAAGGGTTCTCGCGGAGGCGAGCCCGGCGTCTACGGCGAGCTCAACCTGCCGACCGAGGTGGTCTCGAGCGAGTTCCTCACGATGGAGGGCAAGCAGTTCTCCACCTCGCGCGGCTACGTCGTGCGGGTCCGTGACGTCCTCGACCGCTACGGCCCGGACGGCATCCGCTACTTCATCTGCGCTGCCGGCCCCGAGAACCAGGACGCCAACTTCACCTGGCGCGAGTTCGTCCAGCGCAACAACTCCGAGCTCGTCGCCGGCTGGGGCAACCTCGTCTCGCGCACCGCGGCGATGGTGGCGAAGAACTTCGGGGAGATCCCGCGGCCGGGTGCGCTCGAACCCGTCGACGAGGAGATCCGCTCGACCGTGCTGGCCGGGTTCGGTTCCGTCGGTGGGTTGCTCGAGCGGCACCGGCAGAAGGCGGCCATCGCCGAGGCGATGCGGGTGGTGGGTGAGGTCAACGCGTACGTCTCCCGCACCGAGCCGTTCAAGCTCAAGGGAGAGGACCAGCGCGAGCGGCTCGCCACGGTCCTGCACACGCTGGTCCAGTGCGTCAGCGACCTCAACACGATGCTGTCGCCGTTCCTCCCGCACGCCGCGAACCGGGTGCACACCGCGCTCGGCGGCGACGGCGAGCTCGTCCCGATGCCGCGGCTCGAGACGGTGACCGGCCTGGACCCCGAGGACGAGGGGCGCACCTGGCCGGTCATCACCGGCGAGTACTCGGGCTTCCCGCGCTGGGCGTCGCGGCCCGTGGTCGTCGGGACGCCGGTGAGCAAGCCGGCGCCGGTCTTCACCAAGCTCGACGAGTCGGTCGTCGACGACGAGCTCGCCCGCGCCGGGGCCTGAGCCGGGATGACGTCGCAGCCGAGCCGGCGCGGGGAGCCCGAGGCGCCGGACCCGCTGCCGATCCCGGTCGTCGACAACCACACCCACCTCGACATCAGCCGCGAGGGGGAGGGACCGACGGTCGAGGGCATCGCGCCGGTGCTGCGGGCGGCGGCCGCGGTCGGGGTCGACCGGGTCGTCCAGATCGGCTGCGACCCCGAGGGCAACGAGTTCGCCGTCGCCGCGGCCGAGGCGTACCCCGCGGTCCTCGCCGGCGTCGCCGTCCACCCGAACGAGGTGCCGCGGCTGGCGGCCGAGGGCCGGCTCGACGCCGCTCTCGCCCGCGTCGAGGAGCTCACGGCGCACCCCCGGGTGCGGGTGGTCGGGGAGACCGGGCTCGACCACTTCCGCACCGGGCCGGAGGGGCACGCGGCCCAGGAGGAGTCGTTCCGGCGGCACATCGAGCTCGCCCGCCGCGCCGGCCTCGCCCTGCAGGTCCACGACCGTGACGCCCACGCCGACGTCCTGCGGGTCCTGCGCGACGCGGGCGCGCCCGAGCGCACGGTCATGCACTGCTTCTCGGGCGACCTCGACATGGCCCGCGAGTGCGTCGCCCGCGGCTACCACCTGTCCTTCAGCGGCACGGTGACCTTCAAGAACGCCAAGGACCTGCGGGACGCCCTGTCGGTGACGCCGCTCGAGCTGCTCCTCGTCGAGACCGACGCCCCCTACCTCACGCCCCACCCGTGGCGCGGCGCGACGAACAGCCCGATGCTCGTGCCCCTCACGGTGCGCGTCATGGCCTCGGTCCTCGGCGTGGCCGTCGCGACCCTCTGCGAGGCCCTCTCCGAGAACGCGGAGCGCCTCTACGGCCCGTGGTGAGCCGGACGGCCCGGCCGCGGGCGTGACCTTTCCCTCATCCGGTTCTCAGGTTCAACGCCTCCGTGCGTGACCGGTGTGACTCCTGAGGCGGATGTGGCGTCCGGGACGACGTCCCGCCGTTACCGAAACTTGACCTTCGGGACGTCTCTCCGTCACCGTGGAGGCAGATGGCCGGGGCCGGAACGCCCCGGACGTCGTGTGTGAGCGCCCGGTCCGCAGTGCTGCGGGGCGTCGCGGTCGCACTCCCGGCGCTCTCGTCGCCGGGGCCCTCGGGCCGACGTCCGGACGCCGGTGCCCGGGAAGACCCACCCCTGGAGACCTCTTGTTCTCTCGCACCATCCGCCATGCCGCCCAGGGCGTCGCCGCCCTCGCCGTCGCCGTCGGCTCGGTCGGGGTCGCGCACCTCGACAAGGCCGTCGCACTGACGGTCGACGGCGCACCCCGTTCGGTCCACGTCTTCGGCGGGACCGTCCGCGACGCGCTCGACAAGGAGGGCATCCGGGTGGGTGAGCACGACGTCGTCGTGCCCTCGCTCGACTCCTCGGTCTCCGACGGCGACCACGTCTCCGTCCGGTTCGGGCGGAAGCTCGTCGTCACCGTCGACGGGCAGAAGCGCGAGTACTGGACGACCGCCACCACCGTCGACGCCGCGCTGCGCGACGTCGGGGTGCGTTCCGACGGCGCCGTCCTCACCGCGTCCCGGTCGCAGGCGATCGGCCGCGACGGGCTCGAGCTCGGCGTGACCACCCCGAAGCAGGTGAGCCTCCTCGTCGACGGCCACGCCCGTACCGTGACGACCACCGCGCCGATCGTCTCGCGCGTCCTCACCGACCTCGGTGTCGCCTACTCCGCCTCCGACGTCCTCTCCCCGGCGCCCGGAACGCCCGTGCGGGCCGGCATGCGGATCGGGCTGCAGCACGTCGTCGTCCGCTCGTCGACCAAGGTCGAGGCGGTGAAGTTCACGACGACGCGCAAGTCCGACTCGTCGATGGCCGCCGGCACCACGAAGACGGTCACGGCCGGCCGGAACGGCACCGCGAAGGTGACCCGCCAGCTGCGCTACGTGGCCGGCAAGCTGCACTCCTCGAAGGTCCTGCGCACGCTCGTGCTCACGAAGCCGACGAACGCCGTCGTGCTCGTCGGGACGAAGAAGACCGCCGCCCCGAGCGCCGGCAACGTCTCGGGCGCGGGCCTCAACCTCGCGAACGCGGCGATGTGGGACCGCATCGCGCAGTGCGAGTCCAGCGGGAACTGGAGCATCAACACCGGCAACGGGTACTACGGCGGCCTCCAGTTCGCGACGTCGTCGTGGCTCGCCAACGGCGGGGCCGACTTCGCGCCCCGGGCCGACCTCGCGACCCGCGCCGAGCAGATCACCGTGGCCAACCGGTACTACGCCAAGGCGGGGCTCTCGCCGTGGGGTTGCGCCGGCGCCGCCTGACCGCGCCGCAGCAGCGACGCACCACCGACGTGCCGCCCGTCCCCGCAGCAGGGGGCGGGCGGCGCCGTCGTCCCGGGACGCGCGGCGTGGCTAGGGTGTCCGCGTGACCGACGCCCCCGACGCCGCGCTCCTCGGGGCCGCCGAGATCCGCGAGGTCGCGACGCGGCTCGGCATCCGGCCGACGAAGCAGTGGGGCCAGAACTTCGTCGTCGACGGCAACACGGTCCGGCGCATCGTCCGGGTCTCCGGGGTCGGTCCGCAGGACGTCGTCGTCGAGGTCGGCCCTGGCCTCGGCAGCCTGACCCTCGCCCTGCTCCCGGTCGTGCGCCGGGTCGTGGCCGTCGAGGTCGACCCGGTCCTCGCGCGGGCCCTCCCCGACACCGTCGCCGCGCACGCCCCCGGGCTCGCCGACCGCCTGGAGGTGGTGCCGGCCGACGCGCTGGCCGTCACGGACCTGCCGGGACCGCCGCCGACCGCACTCGTCGCGAACCTGCCCTACAACGTGTCGGTGCCGGTCGTCCTGCGGATGCTCGAGCGCTTCCCGAGCCTGCGGACGGTGCTCGTCATGGTGCAGCTCGAGGTGGCCGAGCGGCTCGCCGCCGGTCCCGGCTCGCGCACCTACGGCGTGCCGAGCGTCAAGGCCGCGTGGTACGCCGACGTCCGCCTCGCCGGCACCGTCCCGCGCAGCGTCTTCTGGCCGGTGCCCAACGTCGACAGCGGCCTCGTCGCCCTGACCCGCCGGGAGCCGCCGCCGACAGCCGCCTCCCGCGAGGAGGTCTTCGCCGTCGTCGACGCCGCCTTCGCCCAACGCCGCAAGACCCTCCGGGC
>JACXUW010000139.1 GCA_014763705.1 Micrococcales bacterium
TGAGGTCCACCGACGGCACGGTCGGCGGTGGCCGCGGGGACCGAGGGCGCGTCGGCGTCGGGAGCGGCAGCCGCATCCGACTGGGGTCGGGGCGCGGCCGCGGGGAGCACGGGTCGGCCGACGACCTGGCGCGAGGGCCATGGCGCGACCTGGCGGGCGTAGTCGCCGGGACTGGTCGGGCCCTGGTCCTCGTTGAGGGTGAGCCGGCAGATGGCGTCGAGGTCGCGGGGCACGCCGGCGGCGATCTCGGAGGGCGCGGCCACGCCGCCCGGCACGCGGGGGGCGGGGGTGAGCCCGGAACCGCCGGAGCCGAGCGGCCACAGACCGGTCAGGGCGGCGTAGGCGAGCGCGACGACCCCCACGGCGTCGCGACGGGCGGCCTCCTCGGGCTCGAGGCCGTCCTCGCCGGCGCGGACCGCGGCGATCTCGAGGCCACGCAGCCGTACCTCGCCGTCCGGGGTGCGCAGGACGTCGTCGGGGGTGAGGTCGAGGTGGTGCATCCCGCGCTGGCGGGCGGACTCGAGGGCCGCGGCGACCTCACCGGTGATCCGGCGGACCTCGTCACCGGGCACGCCCCCGGCGGCGACGAGGTCGGCGAGCGTGTGCGCGTCGGCGAGCTCCTCCTCGACGACGTACGCGAGGCCGTCGTCCTGGCCGACGTCGAGGATGCGGACGAGGACCGCGTGGGACACCGACCCGGCCCGGCGGGCGGCATCGAGGAAGGAGGCGACGCGGTGGTCGTCGGCGGGCACGACGAGCACGGAGACGCGGCGCCCGAGGGTGGTGTCGTCGGCGCTCCAGCGCTCGGTGCCCCGGTCCTGGGCGAGCCGCCGGTGCACCGTGTAGCGCCCCCCGAGGACGGTGCCGGGTCCCACACCCCTCACCGCGGCTCCTTCCGACGTGCGTCACGGCCACCCGCCGGACCGGCCGACGGGTCCGTCCATCGTAGGGGGTGGAGTCAGCGTCCGCGGAGGGCGCGCACCCGCCGGCCGACCGGGCCCACGAGGTCGCCGACCTCGCGCACCCCGAGCAGGTGGGCGCCGCTCCACGTCACGGCGAGCTGGACCACCCCCGCGACCCCGAGGACGACAGCGCCCTGGAGCAGCGCCGACAGCCCACGGTCGGCGCCGAGGCCGGGCAGCAGCAGCCGGACGGCGAACGCGAGGACGACGGCGACGACGGCGGCCGGCAGCGCGAGGCGCAGGTACGTCGAGGCGATGGACCGCAGGCCGAGGGGCCCGTGCTGGCGCCGGAGGACGACGAAGCCGATGCTCGACCCGACGAGGTAGGCCAGCGCCTGCCCCAGGCCGACGGTGAAGGCGGTCGCCCGCGGGTCGAGCGTCGCGGCGAGCAGCGCGACGAGGGCCGCCGTCGAGGTGACGACGCACTGGATCCGGAAGGTGAGGTAGGTCTGGGTCTGCGCGTAGAGGACGCGGTCGTTGAGGAAACCCCAGCCCATCGGGATGACGAGCCAGACGATGCCGTAGAGGACGAGCGCCACCTGGGCGGTCTGCTCGACGGTGTTCGTGAAGAAGAGCGTGCTCGCCACGAGGGGCGCGAAGGCGACGAGGAAGGCGACCCCCGGCACGAGGATGACCGACGGCATCCGCATCCCCTGGTCGTGGTAGCGCAGGACGGCGGCGTGGTCGCCGTCGGCGGCGGCCTCGGACAGCCGCGTGTACAGGGCCGTGATGAGGGAGACGGTGACGAGGCCGTGCGGGAGGTAGACGATGAACTGGGCGTTGGTCAGGGTGGTCAGGGTCCCGACGCCCTCGCCGCTGCCCGCGCCGAGCGCGCCGGCCCGGGTCAGCACCCGGCTGGTCACGACGAAGCCGAGCTGCTGGACGGCGATCGAGCCGACGGTCCACTTGGCGACCGACGCCATCTCGCCGAAGCCCTGGCCGCGCACCCCCCAGAGCCAGCGGTAGGTGAACCCCATCCGGCGCAGCGCGGGCAGCAGTGCGGCGAGCTGGATGACGATGGAGAGGGTGGCCGTGCCCGCGAGGATGCCGACCATCTCGGCACTCCAGTCGCGTGGCGCCGCGGCCAGCGGCAGCGAGGCGGCGCGGAACCACAGCAGCCCGGCGACGGCGACGAGGTTGGCCAGCGCGGGCGCCCAGGTGAACGCCGCGAACCGGCCGTCGGCGGCGAGCACCTGGCCGAGGACCGTGTACATCCCGTAGAAGAAGAGCTGCGGCATGCAGATGACCGCGAAGACGACGGCCAGCCGGACCGCCTGGGTGTCCTCCGGGCTGTAGAAGATGCGCACGATGAGCGGGGCCAGCGCGGTGAGCAGCACCGTCGCGATGCCGAAGAAGGCGATGGAGACCGTCACGACCCGGTTGACGAAGTCCTCGCCGTCGGGGCGCCGCCTGGCCCGGACGATCTGCGGGACGAGCACCGCCTGGACGGCCCCGCCGGCGAGCAGCAGGTAGAACTGGTTCGGCAGCGTGTTGGCCGCGGTGAACGCGTCGGCGGTCAGGCCGGAGAGGCCGATGACCGAGGCGAGCAGCGAGGTGCGGGCCAGGCCCGCGACACGGCTGACGAGCGTCCCCGCCGCCATCACCGCCCCGGAGCGCCCCACGCTCTGGGTCGGCGCGCTCACCCGGCGTCCCCGGCCAGCCGCTGCCACGCGAGCCGGGCGATCCGGCGCTCGTTGGGGAAGGTGAGGTGCCGGTGGGCGTCCTCGAGGGGGAGCCAGGCGACGTCGATCGCCTCGTGGTCGGGGTCCTTCTCGATGGTCAGGTACCCGCCGGTCGCCTCGAGGAGGTAGTGGTGGACGAACTTGTGGATGCGCCGGTCGCCGGCTGCGAACCAGTAGTCGATGGTGCCGAGCTCGATGAGGACGCGGCCCTCGATGCCGGTCTCCTCCTCGACCTCGCGCACGGCCGTCTCGGGCAGGGTCTCCTCGCCCTCGATGTGCCCCTTCGGCAGGCACCACTCGACGCGTCCGGCCCGGTTGCGGCGGGCGATGACGGCGATCCGGGCCCGCCCCTCGTGGACGTCGACGACGACGCCGCCGGCGCTGCGCTCCTCGACCGCCGGGAGCCGACGCGGCGGAGCCCCGGAGGGGTCGGCGGCGGCGTGGCTCATCTGGTCACTGTAACCACTGGGACCGCGCGCGGCCGGGTCGTCGGGGGAGGGTCGCCGGTCGCCGTCGGGTGCGGAATCGGCGCTGCGCGCGACCGCCCCTAGGCTTGTCCCTCGTGTCCGACCGCCAGCCCCCGGCCGCCCTGCTCCGCGAGGCCGTCGCGCAGCTCGCCCCCGTGCTGCCCGTGCTCACCGACCTCGGTGAGCGCTTCGCCGCGGCCGGGCACGACCTGGCCCTCGTCGGCGGCCCGGTGCGCGACGCCTTCCTCGGCCGCACCCCGACCGACCTCGACCTCACCACCTCCGCGCGGCCCGAGGAGACCGAGGCCGTCCTCTCCGCCTGGAGCGGCACGACGTGGGACATGGGGCGCGCCTTCGGCACGATCGGCGCCCGGAAGGGCGGCACCGTCGTCGAGGTGACGACCTACCGGGCCGACGCCTACGACGGCGTGACCCGCAAGCCGGTCGTCGCGTTCGGCGACTCGCTCGAGGACGACCTCGTCCGCCGCGACTTCGCGTGCAACGCGATGGCCCTCCGGCTGCCCGACCTCGTCTTCGTCGACCCGCACGGCGGCCTCGACGACCTCGCCGCGCGCGTGCTGCGCACCCCGACGACCCCCGAGGTCTCCTTCGGCGACGACCCGCTGCGGATGATGCGGGCAGCGCGCTTCGTCGCCCAGCTCGGGTTCGTGCCGGCGCCCGAGGTCGTCACCGCGATGCGCGAGATGGCGGCGTCGATCGACATCGTCTCCGCCGAGCGGGTGCGCGACGAGCTCGTCAAGCTGCTCCTCGCCGACCACCCGCGCGCCGGCCTCGAGCTGCTCGTCGCCACCGGGCTCGCCGCGATCGTCCTGCCCGAGCTGCCGGCGCTCCAGCTCGAGGTCGACGAGCACCACCGGCACAAGGACGTCTACGAGCACTCGATGACTGTCCTCGAGCAGGCCATCGACCTCGAGGGAGCGGCCGACGGGCCGCCGGAGTCGGTGCCCGGGCCGGACCTCGTGCTCCGGCTGGCCGCGCTGCTCCACGACATCGGCAAGCCGGCGACGCGGCGCTTCGAGGAGGGCGGCGGGGTCTCCTTCCACCACCACGAGGTGGTCGGGGCGAAGCTGGCCGCGAAGCGGATGCGTGCGCTGCGCTTCGACAAGGAGACGACCAAGGCGGTGGCCCGGCTCGTCGAGCTGCACCTGCGCTTCCACGGGTACGGCGACGGGCAGTGGAGCGACTCGGCCGTGCGCCGCTACGTCACGGACGCCGGCGACCTGCTGCCCCGGCTGCACCGGCTGACCCGCGCCGACTGCACGACCCGCAACGTCAAGAAGGCCCGGCGGCTCTCCCGCGCCTACGACGACCTCGAGGTCCGCATCGAGCGACTCACCGCCGCGGAGGAGCTGAAAGCGGTGCGCCCCGAGCTCGACGGGCACGCGATCGCCGAGGTGCTGGGCATCCGTCCCGGGCCGGTGCTCGGCCGGGCCTACGCCTTCCTCCTCGCGCTGCGCCTCGACGAGGGCCTGCTGGGCCCCGAGGTGGCCCGGGAACGGCTGCTCGCCTGGTGGGCTGAGCAGCCGGAGTCGCGCGCGGCGGACTGACCGCGGCGGCCTACTTCTTCGTCCCGCCCTCGTCCTCGCGCTTGATCGCCGAGATCTCGAACTCCAGCGTGATGCGCTCGGAGACGAGGACACCGCCGGAGTCGAGGGGCATGTTCCACTCGAGGCCGAAGTCGCGACGGTTGACCTTGCGGGTGCCCTCGAACCCGGCGCGCAGCACCCCGAACGCGTCCTTCTCGACACCGGTCAGCGCGATGGGGATGGAGAGGGTCTGGGTCACGTCGCGGATGGTCAGGTCGCCCGTGACCAGGTAGGCGTCGTCCTCGACCTCCTCGACCCGGCTGCTGACGAAGGTGATGTCGGGGTGGTTCTCGACGTCGAAGAAGTCGGCGCTGCGCAGGTGCTCGTCGCGGGGCGCCGTGCGGGTGTCGACGCTCGCGGCCTTGAGGGTGATCTCGACGTGCGACTTCGCCATGTCCTCGAGGTCGGCGTGCAGGTGACCCTCGACCTCGTTGAACGAGCCGCGGACGGTCGTGATCATCGCGTGCCGCGCACTGAACCCGATGCGGGTGTGCTGCGGGTCGAGGTCCCAGTCACCGCTGAGGCTGGGTCGATCGGTCATGGTGCGCTCCCACGGCTCGGTGCGACGGACTGGTGCTCGCGCAGTGTGGCAGACGGGACGGCCGTTGTAGAAGGGTTCGGGGAGTTCTCCCCATCGCCCCGTCCCGGGACGGCGGTCTAGGCTCGGACGGACACCCGTCGCCGTCCCAGGGGGAGCCCCGCATGCCCGTCGTCGCCCACCCCGGACCGAGCTCGCCGGTCGCGCCCGGCATCCGGCTCGAGGTCCCGCAGGAGTGGGCCACGGCGCCGGCCGGGACGGCGCTGCTGCGGGCCGGTGGGCCGGGACGGGGCGGGGACGAGGTGGACGTCGTCGTCGTCCACCGGGTCGGAGCGCCGGGCGAGACGGCGGAGGCGGTGGCCGCCGAGGCCGCTGCGTCGGCCGCGGGGGCGTCCGGTGAGGTCGAGGAGCCGTTCGTCGTCGAGATCTGCGGGCGGGAGTGGTTCGCGCACAACGTCTCCCTCGACACCGCCGACGGGCCGGTGGTCGAGGTCCACCTCGTCACCGCCCTCCCGGCCACCGAGGAGGCGAGCCCCGTCGTCCACGTCCTCGGGCGGGTCCGCGGCGACGGCCTCGACGCCGACTACGACCTGCTCCAGCAGGTCCTCGAGACCCTCTCGGTCGAGGAGGCCGGGGCATGAGCGCCGGCCGGGTGCTGCGCGGCAGCTCGATGCTCGTCCGGTCCGGCAGTGCCACCGACGTCGGCCGGGTCCGCGACCACAACGAGGACAGCGTCATCGCCGGCGCCCGGGTCTTCGCGGTCGCCGACGGCATGGGCGGGCACGCGGCCGGGGAGGTGGCCTCGCGCATCGTCGTCGACGCGCTCGCCGACCTCGAGGAGCACCCGCCCTCGCGCCCCGAGGACGTCGCCGCGCTGCTGCGCGAGGCGAACCGGCGCATCCTCGAGGCCGCGACCGAGCACCCGGAGCTGCGCGGCATGGGGACAACCGCCGCGGGTGTCACCGTCGTCGACGCCGGCGGCCGTGAGCACTGGGTCGTCTTCAACGTCGGCGACTCCCGGGTCTACCGGCTCGCCGACAACCGGATGCACCAGGTGACCCGCGACCACTCGGAGGTGCGCGAGCTGATCGACGCCGGCCTGCTCCGGGCCTCCGAGGTCGCGACGCACCCGCTGCGCAACGTCATCACCCGCTCGCTCGGCACCGACCCGGCCCCGGAGCCGGACGTCTGGGTCCTCGCGCCGACGCCCGGCGAGCGGTTCGTCGTGTGCAGCGACGGCCTGAGCAACGAGCTCGAGGACCGCGACATCATGCTCCTGGCGCGGCGGCACACCGACCCGCAGGAGGCCGCCGACGAGCTGGTGGCCGCCGCGGTGCGGGCCGGCGGGCGCGACAACGTCTCGGTCGTCGTCGTCGCGGTCGACGCCGGGGACGGCGACGCCGAGGCCGACACCGCGCCCCGGGCCGGGCTGCACCGTCCCTGACGGCGGCGCCCCTCGCCGCGTCGGCGGGGTGCGCGGTCCTCAGCCGTTGAGCGGGACCGACTCGACGACCTCGAAGCCGCGCGTGTTCCCCCCGGAGAAGCTGCGGCGCACGACCTCGACCGAGGTGACGTCCCACGCCTCGCTGCGGAACCGCGACAGCTCACCGACGAGCGCCTCGAGGAAGGACAGCCCGGTCGTCGGGGTCACCGTGCCGACCGACAGGCGGGGGAGGAAGGCGCGGCGGTCGACGTAGAGCCCGTAGGACTGGACCGCCGTCGGCAGGGTCTTGACGAGGTCGGTCATCGCGTCGACGTCCCCGGCGACCCGTGCCCCGATGCTCGGGTCCTTCTCCGTCTCGAGAGCCCAGGCCCCCTCGAGCCAGACGTGCGGCGGCACCGCGCCCCGGGGGAGGCCGGCCCGGACCGCGCGGACGACCGAGGCGACCTCGGGCGTCGCGACGTTGCCGAGACCCGCGATCCGCAGCAGCAGCTCGGAGCGGTGGAGCCCGTTGAAGTCGTCCGGTTCGTGGGGCACGCGTGCCAGCACCTCGGCCACGGCGTCGCCGACCCCGGGCGGGGGGACGAGGGCGAGGAACAGGATCACCGAACGGGCTCCGGGGGTCGCGCGGGCACGGGCGCTGTCATTGTGGTCAGGCCCTCGGCCCGATGCCACTCGGCCACGCCGGGGAACGGGCTCCCGTTACGCTGACCACCAGACCGCACCCCTGCTCACGGCCGGAGGAGCGGGCGGCGCCCGGGGGGATGGCCCCGACCCGTCCGACGCCACCGGCGGAGCGCGACCCGAGGAGCCGAGCGTGACCCGTGTGCGCACGACCGTGCACCCCGGCTGGGTCGAGGTCACCGGGGAGGGCGTCACCGCGGTCGTCGAGGTCGCCGAGCGCCACCTGGAGGCCCTCGAGAACGCGGCCGCCCAGGGCCCGGTGCACCTCCTCGACCTGCTGTGCTCGCGCGGCCTGCTCGTGATGCCGTCGTTCGCGCTCGCGATGCCGCACGGCGACGGCACTCGGGTGCTGCTGCGCGGCACGTGCACGGTGCTCGCCGACGGGGAGCAGACGAGCGCCGAGGGCCGGGAGCCGTGGCGCGAGGTCGTGCTCGAGGGGGCCGAGGTCACGCTCGCCGCACCCGATCCCGAGCCCCGGGTCGCGCGCGGATGGCGCCGGCCGTCGCGGCTGCGCGCCGCCGCGGCCGAGCCCGCGCAGGAGCCGGTCGTCGGGTCCGACGACGGCACCGACGGGCCCGAGCGCGAGCAGGTCGAGGTGCCGGTCGACGCGGTGGCGGAGCGGCCGGAGTCCGAGCCGGTGGCCGAGCCCGAGCAGGAGCCGGCGGTCGAGCCCGAGCCGGTGGTCGAGCCCGAGCCGGTGGTCGAGCCCGAGCCGGAGCCGGCGGTCGAGCAGGAGCCGGGGG
>JACXUW010000140.1 GCA_014763705.1 Micrococcales bacterium
CGTGAGCAGGGTGGTGTCGGTGGTCACGGGCCACCACCCTGCTCACGACGGGTCGGCCACGGCCCAACACCGGGTGAACTTCCCGTTCGGGTCGGGTCAGCGGCGACCCAGGAAGGTCAGCGGGCGGTCAGGTCAGGATCCGGCGAGCTCGCGCAGGCGTGCCGCGACCGCCTCGGGACGGGTGTCGGTGACCCAGCCCCCGACGCCGCTCTCCGACCCGGCGAGGTACTTCAGCTTGCCCGGGCCGCGCAGCACCGACATCACCTGGAGCACGAGGCGGGACACCTCGCGCCCGGTCCGGGCCGGCGCCTGGTGCCACGCGGCGATGTACGGCAGCCGCACCGGTCCGTCCGCCGCCACGTGGTAGCGGTCGAGCCGGCCGAGGAGGTCGAGGTAGAGGACGGCGAGCTCGTCCCGCTCGGTGTCGTCCAGGGCGACGAGGTCGGGGACGTCGCGGTGCGGTGCGAGGTGCACCTCGAGCGGCCAGCGCGCGGCGTAGGGGACGTAGGCCGTCCAGTGCTCACCGGAGAGGACGATGCGCGACCCGTCGGCCCGTTCGGCGGCGAGCAGGTCGGCGCCGAGCAGCCGCCCGGTGCGGGCGTGGTGCTCGGTGGCCCGGGCGAGCATCTCGGCCGTGCGGGCCGGCACGTAGGGGTACCCGTACACCTGGCCGTGCGGGTGGTGCAGCGTCACCCCGATCTCCTGGCCCCGGTTCTCGAAGCAGAAGACGTGCGCGACGTCGGGGTCGGCGCCGAGCTCCGCGGTCCGGTCCGCCCACACGTCGACCACGGTGCGCACCCGGTGCGGGCTGAGGGCGGCGAAGGTCGAGTCGTGGTCGCTCGTGAAGCAGACCACCTCGGTGCGGCCGGCTGCGGGGGCGTGGAGGTAGCCCTCCGGCGCGGTGACGTCGTCGTGCGCGACCGGGGCGTAGGACGGGAACCGGTTCTCGAAGACGACGACGTCGTAGTCGGCGTCGGGGACCTCGGACGGCACGCTGCCCCGGCCGGTCGGGCACAGCGGGCACTCGTCCTTCGGCGGGAGGAAGGTCCGGTGCATCCGGTGCCCGGCGACCGCGACCCAGTCGCCGACGAGGGCGTCGTAGCGGATGTGACCGGCGGCCGCGCGCTCGCCGAGGTCGCGGCTGTCGCGCACCGTGCGGGGCGGGGCGTCCGGGGTGTCGTCGTAGTAGATGATCTGGCGCCCGTCGGCGAGCCGGCCGACGGTGCGCCGCACCTCGTGCGCGACCCTCATCCCGTCTCCTCGCGGGTCGCGCGGGCGCGGCCGCGCCCCGGCTCGGCGACGACGAGGTGCTCGACGGTCTCCTCGAGCACCTGTCGGGCGCGGGCGGAGATGCCCGAGTCGGTGATGAGGGTGTCGACGTCGGCGAGGTCCATGAAGGTCGAGAGGCCGACGATGCCGAGCTTGCTCCGGTCGGCGAGCACGCAGACCGTGCGGGCCGAGCGGACGAGGGCCCGGTTGGTCTCGGCCTCGACGAGGTTGGGCGTCGTCAGCCCGGCGGCCCGGTCGATGCCGTGCGCGCCGAGGAAGAGCCGGTCGACGTGCAGGCCCCCGAGGGCGGTGACGGCGACCGGGCCGACGAGCGCGTCGGACGGGGTGCGCACCCCGCCGGTGATGACGACGACGTGTCCCGCGGCCTGCGACTCGTGGAGCAGCTGGGCCACCGGGACCGAGTTCGTGACGACGGTGAGCTGGGGGACGTCGCGGATGGCCCGGGCCAGCTCGTAGGTGGTCGTCCCGGCCGAGATGCCGATGGTCGACCCCGGCTGCACGAGCCGCGCGGCCTCGAGGGCGATGGCCTGCTTCTCGGCGGTCATGAGGGTCGACTTCGCCGTGAACCCGGGCTCGTCGGTGGCCCGCGGCAGGACGGCGACCGCCCCGCCGTGCACCCGCTCCAGGAGGCCCTCGCCGTCGAGCCGCTCGATGTCGCGGCGGACGGTCATGTCCGAGACGCCGAGCTGGTCGACGAGCTCGGAGACCCGGGCGGCGCCGCGCTCCTCGACGATCGCGAGGATGGCGGCGCGGCGCTGGCTGGCGAGCATCAGGCCTCCCGGACGACGGCGGCGGTGCGGGCGGGGACGGTGGTGACCGGACCGACGTCGGCGCCCGCCACGAGGTCGTGCCCGGTGACCTGGAGGGTGCAGTCGTCGTCGGTGTGGTTGAGGACGAAGAGCCAGGACCCCGTAGCCGAGCGGCGACGGGTCACCTCGACCCCGGTCGGGACGGCGGCGACCGGGGTGATGCCGGCCTCGGCGACGATGCGGTCGAGGAGCCGGCCTAGTGTCGCGTCGTCGGGGAGCGTGCCGAGGTACCAGGCGGCGCCGGGGCCGACCGCCCGTCGGGTGACGGCGGGCCGGCCGGCGAGGGGTCCGTCGGCGTAGGACTGCAGGACCTCGGCGCCGGCGGTCCGGGCGTCCTCGGACCACACCGTCCCGTGGCCGCCGCCCTCGAGGGCGACCGTCTCGCCGACCCGCAGCGGGAACAGCTCCTCGACCCGCACCCCGAGCAGCTCCCGGAACGCGCCGGGGTAGCCGCCGAGGCGGACGTGGTCGTCGGGGTCGGCGATGCCCGAGAAGTAGGTGACGACGACGTGGGCGCCGGCCTCGGCCGCCGCGGCGACTGACGCCGCCGCCTCGTCCGAGACGAGGTAGAGCGTCGGGACGACGACGACCCGGTAGCCCGAGAGGTCGGCGTCCGGGTGGACGACGTCGCAGGTGACCCCCCGGTCGCGGAGCAGCCGGTGCACGGTGTGGGCGGCGGTCACGTAGTCGAGCGCGGCGGACGGCATGCACGGCCCGGCCACCGCCCACTCGGCCTCGTAGTCCCAGAGGAGGGCGACCTCGGCCTCGACCCGGGAGCCGACGACCTCCCCGAGCCGGCCCGCGACCGCACCGAGCGCGCACACCTCGCGGAAGCGGTCGCTGTCCTCGCCGGCGTGCGGCACGAGGGCCGAGTGGAACTTCTCCGACCCAGCCCGGGACTGGCGCCACTGGAAGAAGCCCAGGGTGTCGGCGCCGCGGGCCACGTGGGTCAGCGAGTCGAGGAGCGTGTCGCCCGGGCGCTTGGCCGGGTTGACCGGCTGCCAGTTGACCGCGCTCGTCGAGTGCTCCATCAGCATCCACGGGGCGCCGCCGGCGAGCCCGCGGGTGAGGTCTCCGTGGAAGGACAGCTCGGCCCGGGGGTGCGGGAGGGCGTCGACGACGTAGTGGTCGGTGCTCACGACGTCCTGGTGCGGCGCCCAGTCGTGGTAGTCGAGGAGCCGGAAACCGCTGAGGGTCATGAAGTTCGTCGTCACCGGGACGTCGGGGGAGTGCCGGCGGATGACCTCCTTCTCGGCGAGGAAGAAGTCGAGGAGGGTGTCGGACCCGAAGCGGTGGTAGTCGAGCTCGTGGGTCGGGTTGCCGAAGGTCGTCGTGATCCGCGGCGGAAGGACGTCGGCCCAGTCGGTGTAGCGCTGGCTCCAGAACGCCGTGCCCCACGCCTCGTTGAGCGCGTCGAGGGTCGCGTACCGCCGCTCCAGCCAGCGCCGGAAGGCCTCGGCGCAGGTGTCGCAGTAGCAGGGGAGGTTGTGGCAGGCGTACTCGTTCGACACGTGCCACATCGCGAGGGCGGGGTGCTCGTGGTAGCGCTCGGCCATCCGGTCGGTCAGCGCGAGGGCCAGGTCGCGGTAGACCGGCGAGGACGGGCACCACGCCTGCCGGCTGCCCGGCCAGAGGGTGCGGCCCTCGCGGTCGACCGGGAGGATCTCGGGGTACGCCGCGCTGAGCCACGGTGGCGGGGTGGCGGTCGCCGTGGCGAGGTCGACGGCGATGCCGTGCTCCCCGAGCCGGTCCATCACCTCGTCGAGCCAGTCGAACACGTACTCGCCCTTGCTCGGCTCGAGCCACGACCAGGAGAACACCCCGAGGGTGACGAAGCTGACCCCCGCCGCCTCCATGAGGCGCAGGTCGTCGGCCCAGACCTCACGCGGCCACTGCTCGGGGTTGTAGTCCCCACCGAAGGCGACGCGGTCGTCGGGCCATTGACGCATGGCGCACAGTGTGTTGCGCGAACTCAACATCTGTCAACAGATACCAACATCGACCTGCAGTCTTCGCGCGGAGGCCGCCATCGGGCCCAACAGGCCTGTCCGACGCGGAATCGTGATGTCAAAGGTGACGAACGCCCCTTGACAGGTCGGCGGCGGGTCACCACACTCTCGGGCATCGGATGTTCGTTTCTGATCGGAATTGTCAGAAACGGCACGCTCGTCAAAGGAGACAGCCATGGCTCGGCCGCCGGCCCGCGGGACCCACACCAGCACCATCCCCCTCTCGGTCCGTGGGGTGGACCGCCGCACCATCCTCCGGGGAGCCGTCGGCGCGGGCGCGCTGCTCGGCGTCCCCTCGCTCCTCGCCGCGTGCGGCTCGGACACGGGGACCTCGTCCGGCGGCGGCGCGACCGCCAAGGCGGGGAACGTGTCGTTCGGGATCAACGAGGCCAAGGGCTCCGGCCCGGCCAACGAGCGCCTCCAGGCGATGGCCGACGCCTACGCCAAGAAGAACTCGGTGACGGTCTCGGTCAACGCCGTCGACCACAACACGTTCCAGGAGAGCATCACCACCTACCTCCAGGGCACTCCGGACGACGTGTTCACGTGGTTCGCCGGCTACCGGATGGCGCAGTTCGCCGAGAGCGGCCAGATCAGCGACATCAGCGACGTGTGGCCCCTCGACGGCATCGGCGACGCGTTCAAGAAGGCGTCGACGGCGAGCGACGGCAAGCAGTACTTCGTGCCGGTCAGCTACTACCCGTGGGCGGTCTTCCACCGCAAGTCGGTGTTCGAGAAGAACGGCTGGACCCAGCCGAAAACCCTCGACGACCTCAAGGCCCTGATGACCGAGATGCAGGGCAAGAAGATCACACCGTTCGCCTTCGCCGCCAAGGACGCCTGGGCCCCGATGGGCACCTTCGACATCCTCAACATGCGGATCAACGGCTACGACTTCCACATGGAGCTGACCAAGGGCAAGCAGAAGTGGGACAGCGCCGAGGTCCGCAAGGTCTTCGAGACCTGGAAGACGCTGCTGCCCTTCCACCAGGAGAACTCGCTCGGTCGCACCTGGCAGGAGGCCGCCACCTCGATGGCCAAGGGCGAGTGCGGGATGTACCTGCTCGGCACCTTCGTCGTCGACGGCGTGCCCACCGACGCGCAGGAGGACCTCGACTTCTTCACCTTCCCGGAGATCGACTCCTCGATCGGCTCCGACGCCCTCGACGCCCCGATCGACGGCTTCTGCGTCGCGGCCGGCGCCAAGGACCAGGAGGCGGGCAAGGCGTTCATCAAGTGGCTGGCCAGCGCCGAGGCCGCGGACGCCGCCAACAACGCCGCGTCGGCTCCCTTCATCGCGGCCAACTCGGCCGCCAGCACCGCGAAGTACGGCGCGCTGCAGAAGAAGTCGGTCGAGGTCGTGCAGAACGCGAAGTCGATCGCCCAGTTCCTCGACCGCGACACCAACGCCGACCTCGCGAACACCGTCATCACCGCGTCGCTCCAGGACTTCATCAAGAACCCGGGCAACATCGACTCGATCACGACGTCGATCCAGCAGCAGGCCGCGTCGATCCTCGGCTGAGCCGGGGCGCGAGGAGCAGACCATGGCCACGAGCACCGCGCGCCGGCAGTCACGCAGCATCGAGAGGAGGCGAGGGACCCGGGACCGCCTCGTCGTCACGGCGATGGTCGGCATCCCGACGATCCTCGTCGTCTGGCTCGTGTGGCTGCCGGCGGTGGGCTCGGTCCTGCTGTCCTTCACGAGGTGGAACGGCTTCCAGTTCAGCGCGATCCAGTGGGTCGGCACGAAGAACTACGTCGACATCGCGACGATCTACCCGCCGTTCTGGCCGGCCATCCGGCACAACCTCATCTGGCTGGTGTTCCTCTTCGTGCTCCCGACCATCCTCGGGATGGTGCTCGCCGTCGTCCTCGACCGCGAGATGTGGGGCAGCCGGTTCTACCAGACCGCGTTCTACCTGCCGGTCGTGCTGTCGCTGGCCCTCGTCGGCTTCATCTGGCAGCTGTTCTACTCGACCGACCAGGGCCTCATCAACGAGGTGTTCCACTCGAAGGTCGACTGGTACGGCAACCCGGACGTCAACCTCTGGGCCGTGCTCGTCGCGACCGCCTGGCGGCACACCGGCTACATCATGCTCATCTACCTCGCCGGCCTGAAGGGCATCGACTCCTCGTTGCGGGAGGCGGCGGCCGTCGACGGGGCGAGCGAGGTGAAGACCTTCTTCCACGTGATCTTCCCGGTGATGCGGCCGATCAACATGATCGTCCTCGTCATCGTCGTCATCGAGTCGCTCCGCGCGTTCGACCTCGTGTGGATCATCAACAAGGGCCGCAACGGCCTCGAGCTCATCTCGGCGCTGGTGTCGCAGAACGTCATCGGCGAGGCCACGCGCTACGGGTTCGGCTCCGCGCTGGCGGTCATCATGATGGTCATCTCGTCGGTGTTCATCACCATCTACCTGCGCATCGTCTTCCGGGAGGACCGCCGATGACCACCGCGACAGCCCCCACCGCCGTCCCCGGCACCACCGGCAAGGCGCTGTCCGGGCGCGGCCCGTCCGGGGGTGTCATCAACCGCCGCCGCGGCCGGGTCGCCACCGTCATCATGCTCGTGCTGGCGGTCGCGTGGCTCTTCCCCCTGCTCTGGGCGCTCTACAACTCCTTCCGCGACTACTCGTACACGCAGACCAACGGGTACCTGTCGTTCGGAGGCTGGACCCTCAGCAACTACCAGGAGGCCTGGAGCAGAGGACAGTTCGGGCTGCACTTCAAGAACTCGCTGTTCATCACCGTCCCGGCGGTCGTCCTCACCCTGTTCCTGTCCTCGCTCGTCGCCTTCGTCCTCGCCCGGTTCTCCTACCGGTTCAACCTCACCCTGCTCGGCGTCTTCCTCGCGGCGAACCTGCTTCCGCCGCAGGCCCTCCTCATCCCGGTGTTCCGGATGTTCAAGGAGATCCCGCTGCCGACGTTCATGAGCGAGACCGGCTCGATGCTCAACAGCTTCTGGGCGCTGATCCTCGTCAACACCGCCTTCCAGCTCGGGTTCTGCACCTTCGTCCTCAGCAACTACATGAAGACCCTGCCGCACGAGATCTACGAGTCCGCCGAGCTCGACGGCGCGAGCGTCTGGCGCCAGTACTGGCAGCTGACCATGCCCCTCGTCCGGCCGGCCCTCGCCGCCCTCGCGACCCTCCAGGTCACGTGGATCTACAACGAGTTCTTCTGGGCCACAGTGCTCATCTCGCGCGGCGACAAGTACCCGGTGACGAGCGCGCTCAACAACCTGCGCGGTCAGTTCTTCTCCGACACCAACCTTGTCGCGGCCGGGTCGATCATCGTCGCGCTGCCGGTGCTCGTCGTGTTCTTCCTCCTCCAGAAGCAGTTCGTCTCGGGCCTCACCCTCGGCTCGACCAAGGGGTGAGCCCCGTCACGGCCGTCCTGCGGGGCGGCGGCACCGCGCTCGTCCTCGGCTCGTCGGGGGAGGGACTCCCGCACGTCCTGCACTGGGGGGCCGACCTCACCGACGCGGACGCCGCCGACCTCGCGCTGCTGGCCGACCGGCCGGTCGCACACAACGCCCTCGACGAACCGTGGGACCTCTCCGTCCTGCCGACCTCCGGCGAGGGCTGGCTCGGCACGCCGGGGGTGGAGGCGCACCGGGCCGGTGGCTCGGCCGCTCCCCGGTGGGTCGCCGAGACCGAGGTCGCCGGCGGCACCTGCGTCGTCCGGGCGAGCTCGGAGGCGGTCGGGGCGACGGTGGAGCTGCGGTGGGTCCTCGACCCGCACGGCGTCCTCACCGTCTCCGCGAGCCTCACCTCGAGCGCCGGTCCGGACGCGCCGCCGCTCGACGTCGCCGCCCTGCGCACCCTGCTCCCGCTCCCGGCCCGTGCCCAGGAGGCGCTCGACCTCACCGGGCGGTGGGTCCGCGAGCGGAGTCCGCAGCGACGGGCGGTCGCCCACGGCACGTGGCTGCGGACTCCGCTCGCGGACCCACCGCCCGGTGAGGTCGAGCGCCTCCTG
>JACXUW010000601.1 GCA_014763705.1 Micrococcales bacterium
CGTCGACGGTCAGCAGCCCGAAGGCGCTGAGGTTGCCGGGGTTCTGCGGGACGACCGCCCCGGCGAGGTCGAGCACGTCGACGAGGCGGCAGGCGAGCAGCGAGCCCGAGCCGCCGAAGGTGGTGAGCATGAAGTCGCGGACGTCGAGGCCCCGCTTGACCGAGACCTGCCGTAGCGCGTTCGCCTGGTTCCACGCCGAGATCTCCAGCACGCCTGTCGCACAACGCTCCAGGTCGAGACCCAGCTTGCCGGCGAGGTCGACGAGCCCGGAGCGGGCGGCCTCGACGTCGAGCGGGATCTCGCCGCCGAGCAGGTGCGGGGGGATCCGGCCGAGGACGACGTGGGCGTCGGTGATCGTCGGCTCGGTCCCGCCGCGCCCGTAGCAGAGCGGCCCGGGGTCGGCCCCGGCCGAGTGCGGTCCGACCTTGAGCGTGCCCTCGGGCGAGACCCAGGCGACCGACCCGCCGCCCGCGCCGACGGTGACGACGTCGATCATGGGAATCTTGCTCGGGTAGGCGCCGACCGAGCCCTCGGTGGTCAGCGTCGGCTCGCCGTCGAGGACGACCGAGACGTCGGTGGAGGTCCCCCCTCCGTCGCAGGTGAGCACCTTGCCGAAGCCGGCCTTCTCGGCGATGAGGGCCGCCCCGAGCGCCCCGGCCGCCGGGCCGGACAGCACCGTCGTGATCGGCTGGTGCACGACCTCGTCGGCGGAGAGCACGCCGCCGTTGGACTTCATGACGTAGAACGGCACCGGTCGCCCGCCGGTGAAGCCGTCGAGCCGCTCGTGGATGTTCGTCACGTACCGGCTGACGTTCGGCTTGACCGCGGCGTCGACGAGCGTCGTCATCGCCCGCTCGTACTCGCGGTACTCGCGCAGCACCTCGCTGCTGATGGAGACGACCGCGTCGGGGTGCTCGCGCCGGAGCACCTCGCGCATCGCGAGCTCGTGCTCGTCGTTCGCGTAGGCGTGCAGGAAGCAGACCCCGATGGTCGTGATGCCGCGCTCGCGGAAGAAGCGCGCGGCGGCGACGGCGTCCTCCTCGGAGAACGGGCGCACCTGCGCGCCGGTGACGTCGAGGCGCCCGCGCACGGTACGCACGGCGTCGGCGGGGACGATGCGCGGCGGCTTGACCCAGAAGTAGGAGTTGCCGTACCCGTCGGGCACGGCCTGGCGGGCGATCTCGAGCATGAACTCGTAGCCCTCGGTCGTCACGAACCCGAGCCGTTCCACCTTGCCCTCGAGCAGCTTGTTCGTCGCGACGGTCGTGCCGTGCGACACCGCGGTGAGGTCGTGCCCGGAGGCGCCCATCACCCCGAGGATCTTCTCGATGCCGGCGATGAACCCGTCCGCCGGGTTCGCCGGCGTGCTCGGGGTCTTGGTCGTCACGACCTCGCCCGAGTCCTCGTCGACGGCGACGACGTCGGTGAACGTGCCCCCGGTGTCGATGCCCACCCGGATGCGCCTGCGCTGCCCGTCGGTCATGGTGACGATCCAACCCGGCGCCGCCGGGCACGACCTCACCGCGGTGTCGCACGGCACGACCGTCGCGACGAACAAGCTGCTCGAGGGCAAGGTG
>JACXUW010000602.1 GCA_014763705.1 Micrococcales bacterium
GCGGAGACGACCCTGTGGCGCCTCGTCGGCGCGCCGAGGTCCGGGCGGACGCGACCGTCGCGCACCAGCCGAGCGGCCCGGTCACCCACCGCCGGGCCGGACGCGTCGTCGAGACGGTCCGCGCCGTCGACGACGAGCACGCGACGGAGGCGGTCGTCGGCCCCGGGCGCGCTGGACTCGAGGTGGCCGAGCACGGCGTCGACCGCGGCGGCGTCGTCGGCCCGGACGACGGACCCGACGTGTGGGAGCCGGGCGAGGTCGCCGAGCGCGTCGTCGGACCCGATGACGTGGACGTGCAGGCGGTCGGGGGGCAGGGCCCCGGCGGCGGCGTGGACCAGGGCGCGCAGGGCCGTCGTCCGCCCGGACCTCGGCGCGCCGACGAGGCGCCACAGGGTCGTCTCCGCCGTCCACGGCCACGGGGTCCGCCGCTGGAGGTCGGGTTCGTCGACGAGGGCGACGACGTCGGCGGGCAGGTCACTGCCCTCGAGGTGGTCGGGCAGCGGCGGGAGCCAGGGGCGTCGCGGTGGGTCCGTGCCGCTCAGGGCGAACGCCTGTCGGACGACGTCGACGACGGCCCGCACGCTCGCGGACCGCTCGCCGTCCTCCGCCGCTCCGGAGGCGGACTCGAGGCGGCGGCCGGGGGCCCGGCTCGTCGCGGCGGCGCGGACCTCGACGGGCGAGCCGCCCGGCCGGGGTGGGGCGACCAGGGCGGCCTGGAAGGAGCCGAGGGCACCGTCACCGCCACGGGCGAGTCCGCGCCCGGGTGCGTCGGCGGGGATCCGGGCGGCCTCGCCGGACTCGACGACGTGCACGGAGTCGGCGTGGTCGCGGACCCGGAACGCGATCCGCAGGTCGACGTTGGCCTGCACCTCGGGGGTGACCGTGCCGGCGGGCCGCTGCGTGGCGAGGACCAGGTGGATGCCGAGCGAGCGGCCCTGAGCGGCGAGCCGGACGAGCGCCGAGAGCGCGTCGGGGTGCTCGTCGACCAGGGCCCGGAGCTCGTCGACGACGACGACCAGCCGGGGCAGCCGGACCCCGTCGGGCGGGTGCTCCGGCAGGTCGTCGAGGTCGGTGACCCGGTGCTCGGCGAGGAGGCGCTCGCGGCGGCGCAGCTCCGCCCCGAGCGACGTGAGCACCCGCTGCACCAGGTGGGCGTCGAGGTCGGTCACGAGCCCGACGACGTGGGGCAGTCCGAGGCAGGGGTCGAACGCCGCGCCACCCTTGAAGTCGACGAGCAGGAGGGTGAGGTCGTCCGGGGAGGAGCCGAGGGCGAGGCCGGTGACGAGGGTGCGGAGGAACTCCGACTTCCCGGACCCGGTGGTCCCGCCGACGAGGACGTGGGGGCCGTCCCGGCGCAGGTCGAGGGTCATCGTCCGGCCAGGGGCGAGGCCCACGACGGCGCGAGGTCCGTGGCGCTGTGACCAGTGCCGCAGGACCGCTCGCGGGTCGGTGGCCTCGGCGCCGAGCAGGTCCCCGAGCCGGGTGCTGGCCGCCGGAGGCATCGTCCTCGTGGCGGCGCGGGAGGAGCGGCAGGTCCCGGCGCTCGGTGCCACCCTCCTGCGGTGCGCGGGAGGTG
>JACXUW010000603.1 GCA_014763705.1 Micrococcales bacterium
GACCTGGTGACTGAGTTCGCGCACGACGCTCGTCGAGGTGAGCAGCACCGTGTCGATCCGCCCCGATCGCAGATCGTCGACGATCTCATCCGGAAGGTCGACCCCCACCGTCCGGTAAGCGATACAGACGTCCACGTCGTAGCCGCGGACTTCCAGCTCGTCGCTGACGACCGCCATCGCGAGGTCGGAGCGCAACACGAGGCACCGTCCGACTCCCGCAGGATCATGTGCTGAGCACCACTGCTGGGTGAGGCTGAGCGCCGACGACCGACCGGCGGGAATGAAGTCGACCTCGAACCCGGCATCCACGACGGCGCGGGCTGTCGCGCGCCCGACGGCGGCGACTTTCGTGGCAGCAGGAATCTCAACACCCGCCGCGCGCAGGTGTTCGACACCAGCGGCACTGGTGATGAACACCCAGTCATACTCGCCGGCGGCCAGCGCTGCGAAGGCACGGTCGCGGGCCGCCACATCCCGCGGCGGTTTGGTCTCGATCAGCGGCGCGATGACCGCCACCGCGCCGCGGTCTACGAGCAGGCGCGCGACGCGCTCACCCCACGCTCCGCCACGGGGCACAAGGACGGTGCGTCCGTCGAGTGCTTCAGTCATCGAGTTCATCGACCCCACGATCTTTGAGCACCCGCACGACTCGCTCGGCCAGCGCCGCCCGGCCCGCGGGCTCGGCGACGACGAGGCGGCTCTTGGCGGGCGCGTCGATCGTCGTCGAGGTTGCTCCGTGCGCTCCGGTGGCGACGACGAGACGGGTCTCCCGGGGTGTCTCCATCCGCAGCCGCGGCGGGGCGACCAGGGCCTGGGCCCGGGCACCGGTGGGGCTGAGCCGCCACAGCTGCCACCCCGCCCGCGGGGAGATGCGCTGGAGGCCGTCGGTGGCGTCGAGCCGGCGCACCACCTCGGGCACCTGCTCCCCGCGGACCGCGAGGAGGTCGGCCGCCGCACCGGTCACGAGCCGCTCGCTGCCGGGGACCGCACCGAGGAGGGCGGTCACCTGGCCGGCGACGGCGGCGTCCGCGCCGGGCCGACCGGGCAGCTGGCGCACGAGCGCGGCGTCCTCCCGGCCGACGAACCGGTAGCCGGCGCCGCTGTCGCCGGGCACGACGAAGAGCGAACGGGTCGCGAAGGCACCCTCGGCCTGGTCGACCGCCACGGCCGGACGGGGGTCGCTCCACGGCGACAGCAGCCCGCCGAGCCCTCCGGAGACGACCCCGGCGGCCACGAGGGCCACCCCGGCCACCGCGGCCCCGAGGCAGACCCGGGCCGTGACCCGGACGGTGTCGCGCCCGCCACGGACGGGGAGCATGTCGAGGCCCCGGACGAACGCGAGGACGAGCACGAGGACGACCGGCAGGAGCAACGTGCCGACCCACGGGGTGATCGGCTGACCCGCACCGGCCACCCCCGACGGCACCGTGCCCAGGCGGACCCGGGGAGCCGCGAGCGCGAGGGCGAGGAGGACGGGGAGGAGGAGCGCGAGCGAGGCCGGGGCGCCGCGCCAGCGACGGCCGGCGACGAGGCCGAGCACCCCGCCGAGGACGAGCGGCAGCGCGGTCCACCAGAG
>JACXUW010000604.1 GCA_014763705.1 Micrococcales bacterium
CGCGCTCCCGGGCGCCGCCCGCGTCGTCGTCGCCGCCGGGAGCCGGGCGGTCGGGCTGCCCGTCGACGGCCTCACCGCCGCCGACCCGGACCGCGGCGTGCACACCTCGGACACCGTCATGCGGATGGACGCCCTGCCGACGCGATTGGCCGTCGTCGGCGGCGGGTTCGTCGCCTGCGAGATGGCGCACGTCTTCTCGTCCCTCGGGGTGCGCGTCACCCAGGTGCAGCGCTCGGCCCGCCTCCTCACGGCCGAGGAGCTCGAGGTCGCCGAGCACTACACCGCGGTGGCGCGCGAGCGCTACGACCTCCGCCTCTCGACCACCGTCACCTCGGCCGAGCGCACGCGCGGGGTGTGGCGGCTGGAGACCGAGGGCCCGGACGGGCCCGGCCACGTCGAGGCCGAGGCAGTGCTCGTCGCCATCGGGCGCCGGCCCAACACCGACCTCCTCGACGCCGCGGCCGGTCAGCTGGAGACCCACCCCGACGGCCGGCTCGTCGTCGACGCCCAGCAGCGCACGAGCGTCCGGGGAGTCTGGGCGCTCGGCGACGTCAGCTCCGAGCACCAGCTGAAGCACGTCGCGAACGGCGAGGCGCGGATCGTCGCGCACAACCTGGCCGTCGACCTCGACCGGATCGCCGGGCCCCCGGTGGAGGACGACGGGCGTCCGGTCCCGCACGCGGTCTTCGGCCACCCCCAGGTGGCGGCGTTCGGGCCCACTGCCGCACAGCTCCGTTCGGCGGGAACGGAGTTCGTCTCCTTCACGCAGAAGGTCGGCGATGTCGCCTACGGCTGGGCGCTCGAGGACACGACCGGGGTGCTCACCGTGCACGCCAGCCCGGACGGCCACCTGCTCGCCGCGCACATGGTCGGCCCACAGGCCTCGAGCGTCATCCAGCCGCTCGTCCAGGCCGCGAGCCTCGGGCAGACCGCGCACGAGGTGGCCCGGGGCCAATACTGGATCCACCCGGCCCTCTCCGAGGTGGTCGAGAACGCGCTGCTCGGCCTTCCCCTGACGCGCTGACCGACCGAGCGCTCACGCGGCGGCTCCCGCCAGGTGGGCGTGGGCGGCGGCGACCCGTTCGTGCCACCACTCGACCCGGTCCGGCGGGGCGGCCCAGCGGTCGAGGAGGTCCTCGTCGGCCGCGACCCGGCGCACGGTGAGCGAGCCGTCGACCGGCAGCATCCGGTCGCGGGCCACGTCACCGGCGAGCAGTGCGGCCGTCCCGAGCCCACAGGCGTACGGCAGGTCGGGGAGGGCCGCCGCCAGCGCGACGCCGGCGGAGATGCCGATGCTCGAGTCGAGGGCGGAGGAGACGACGGCGGGCAGTCCGCACGCCTCGACGACCTCGAGGGCCGCACGCACCCCACCGAGGGGCGCGACCTTGACGACGACGACGTCGGCGGCCTCCAGCTCGCGCACCCTGAGCGGGTCGGAGACCTTGCGGATGGACTCGTCGGCCGCGACCGGGACCGCCACGCCCCGCCGGGACAGCAGCCGGCGCAGGTCGCGCAGCTCGAGGGTGGTGTTGCACGGCTGCTCGGCGTACTCGAGGTCGTAACGGGCCAGCCG
>JACXUW010000605.1 GCA_014763705.1 Micrococcales bacterium
CGGCGGCCGTCGCGGCGGCGGAGTCCGCGCCCCAGCCGACGAGGACCGCCGTCGTCGCGGCCTCGGTGACCCCGACGCCGCCGGGCGTGATGCCGACGGCGGTGAGCAGCCGGCCGATCGCGTACGCGGCGAAGAGCAGGTTGAGCGGCAGCTTCACACCGGTCTCGCGCATCACGAGGACGAAGAGGACGTAGTACGCGCCGAAGAAGCCGACCATCCCGAGGGTCATCGACCACCAGCGCCAGCGGACGACGTCGATGATCCGCGCGCGCAGGTCGGTGACCAGCTCGTCGACGCGCATCGTCGTGTCGGGCCGCCGGCGCCGGATCAGCGGCCCGAAGACGCGGTCGACGGCCCGGCCGAAGCGCTGGGCCAGGGACTCGCTGACCATGACGCCGACGAGGACCCCGATGACGGCGAGCCCGGTCAGCGACCCGGCGACGGCGAGGTCGATGAGCGCCTTGGGCAGGTCGACGCCTCCGGCGAGCAGCACGAGGATGGCGATGACCGGCAGGGCGATCCGGGCCAGGACGTTCCAGACCCCGGTGACGATGGCGGACGTGGAGGTGGCCCGCCGCGAGAAGCCCCACGAGCGGCACATCGCGTACGTCGCGGCCAGCCCCACCGCACCGCCCCCGGGGAGGAGGTTCGACACCGAGGACCCGCACAGGTTGATGACGAGGGCCTTGCCGTGGGAGAGGCCGCGCAGCGACCCGGTGAAGGTGAAGGTGTAGCAGTAGAGACCGGCGAGCATGACCAGCTGGAAGCCGACCGCGTGGTACCACGGCACCGACCGGATGACGTGCCAGATGTCGCCCCACGAGGTCTTGCCGAAGTGCGGCAGGCCCCAGACGAGGAGGACGACGGCGAGCCCCAGCCCGAGCCCGAACTGGAGCAGCTGGCGGCGGTTCGTGGGGACCTCGACCCCGGGCGCCCTCACGGCAGGCCCTCGAACACGTCGGTCGACACCGGTCCCCCAGCTGGTCTCGTCGGGTCGCGGAACCATTCCCGCCCGAAGACCAGATCGTAGAGGGGGCGGGGGATGCGGAGGAAGGCCTGCAGGGTGCGGTCGCCGGTCTGCCCGCCGGTCCCGGCCTCCTCGGCCCCGCCGCCGGTGGCCTGCGAGGCGTGGGCGCGCATCGACGCGCGCTTGGCCTTCACGTGGCGTCGCACGTCGACCCGGTGGGTGATGTCGGCGCGCGCGGTGAAGGCACGCTCGAAGCTCGTCGGGTCGAACTCGGCGGGGAACCGGTAGACCCGCCCGACCGCGCGGATCGCCCGGACGATGGTGTCGCGCGGCACGGTGGCCTCGAGGACGCGGGGGGTGCCGGCGATCTGCGCGGCGCGGGCGGCGACCTCGTGCACCCGCTTGTGGTCGCGGTGGCCGTACCCGCCGTTGGGGTCGTAGGACAGGAGGACGTCGGCGCGCTCGGTGCGCAGCACGGCGGCCAGCCGCTCGGCCGCCTCCTCGAGCGGGGCCCGACAAAAGCGGGCGACCCCGGGTGCGTCCGGCTCCGGCTCGGGGCCGCTCCCGCTGTCGGCGTAGCCGAGCCACTCGACCCGG
>JACXUW010000141.1 GCA_014763705.1 Micrococcales bacterium
AGGTGCCCTCACCAAGAACCGCAAGAACCCGACAGACTGACCCAAGAGCGTCAAGGATCACCCGAACCAGAACCGACAAGCATCACCCGAAGACCTACACCCCACCCGAACCGTGGATGACGTCGCCTGCGGGAGCGCAGGTACGGGTCCTTCCGCATCGACGTCGGCGCCCACGTCCCGGAGATGACCCGGAACGGACCCCACGCAGCTCCTGGATCAACGACCACGAAGCCTCGTCGTGTGCCTCCGCGGCTGCCTCGACCAGCACGGTCGAACCGCGCCCTGCGCGACCGGGACCACCCTGTCTCAACCATGCCCCCTGGGGTAGTGGCGGAGCAGGCCCGGCGCACGCGGCGCACGGGCCTCGAGCCCAGGGAAGGACACACATCATGGTGACGACGCGTCGAGCAGTGACGATCGTGGCAGTGGCGGCGACGGCGGGAACGGTCCTCGCCGGGTGCGGCTCCGCCGCGACCGGATCCGGTTCGTCCCCCAGCACGTCGACCTCCGCTGCCGTGCCACAGGTGGACGCCTCCGCCTTCACGGCCGACTTCTCGATGATGAAGCAGCTCGCCGGCCTCGCGAAGCAGGGCAAGGGGATGGTCGGCGTCCTCCTGCCCGACACCACGACGTCGACGCGCTACGTCCAGTACGACGCCCCCTACCTCAAGAAGGCCTTCGAGGCGGCCGGTCTCACCTCGGCGCAGTTCAAGATCGACAACGCCAACGGCAGCGCCTCGACGATGCAGACCCAGGCCGAGGCCGACATCAACGCCGGTGCCTCCGTCCTGCTCGTCGACCCGCTCGACCCCGGCAGCGGCGCGGCGATCGAGGCCAAGGCCAAGGCCGCCGGTCTCGCCGTCATCGACTACGACCGGCTCGTCACCGGCGGCCCCAACGACCGGTACTACGTGAGCTTCGACAACGTCAAGGTCGGCCAGCTCATGGGCCAGGGCCTCGTCCAGTGCGTCCAGGACTGGAAGGTCGCGAAGCCGAACGTCCTCGTCATGGACGGCGACCCGACCGACAACAACGCGACCCTCTTCGCCCAGGGCTACAACGGGGTGCTCAGCTCCAAGTTCAGCTCCGGAGCGTGGACCAAGGCCGGGGAGCCCGCGGGCACCTGGGTCCCCCAGCAGGCCGCGACGACCTTCCAGCAGCAGCTGACGGCCCACCCCGGCATCAATGCCGCGATCACCCCGAACGACGACAACGCGAACGCGGTCATCTCCATCCTCAAGGGCAACGGCGTCAAGCCGAAGACCTTCCCGACGACCGGCCAGGACGCGTCCCTTCCCGGCCTGCAGAACGTGCTGACCGGCTACCAGTGCGGCACCGTCTACAAGCCGATCTACCTCGAGGCGCAGGCGGCCGCCGCCCTGGCGATCTACCTGCGGGCCGGGGCGACCCCGCCGTCGTCGCTCGTCAACTCGACGACCAAGGACAGCAAGACCTCGCAGGAGGTGAAGTCCGTGTACACGACCCCGATCTGGGTCACCCCCGCGAACATGAAGGACACCGTCGTCAAGGACGGCACCGTCACGGTGGCCAAGCTCTGCGCCGGGGCGGTCAAGGCCGCCTGCACCGCGGCCGGGATCGGCTGACGTGAGCACGCCCGACGAGCCGCTCCTCCGGCTGCGCGGGGTGACCAAGACCTTCGGTGCGGTGGAGGCGCTCGCGGGCGTCGACCTCGACGTCCCCGGCGGTGCGGTCACCGCACTCGCCGGGGACAACGGCGCCGGCAAGTCGACCCTCATCAAGTGCATCGCCGGCATCTACGCCCCGGACGCCGGCGAGATCATCTGGGAGGGGAGCCCGGTCCGGCTCGACGGCCCCGCCGCCGCGGCCGCCCTCGGCATCCAGACCGTGTACCAGGACCTCGCCCTCTGCGACAACCTCGACATCGTCCAGAACATGTTCCTGGGTCGCGAGCGGCTCCGCCGCGGGCAGCTGGACGACCTGTCGATGGAGCAGGCCGCCACCGACACCCTGCGCGACCTGGCGGTGACCACCGTGCGTTCGGTCCGCCAGCACGTGGCCTCGCTGTCCGGGGGGCAGCGGCAGTCGGTCGCGATCGCGAAAGCCGTTCTGTGGGAGTCGAAGCTCGTCATCATGGACGAACCGACCGCCGCCCTGGGAGTGGCCCAGACCCGGATGGTCCTCGACCTCGTGCGCACCCTCGTCGACCGAGGCCACGCCGTCCTGCTCATCTCGCACAACATGACCGACGTGTTCCAGGTGGCCGACCGGGTGGCCGTGATGCGCCAGGGCCGCATGGTCGACGTGCGCCCGATCGGTGAGATCGACCAGCGCATCGTGGTGGACCTCATGACCACCGGGCAGAGCGACCGGGAGGTGGCCCGATGACCGACCACGACACCGCGACCGGACGGCGGGCCGCCACCCCGACCCCGCCGGACGGACCCACCGCCACGGTCCTGGCGGGGCCCACCGAGGCGGTGACGGCCCGCGAGTACCTCGCCCTGGGGTGGCGACGGATCAAGGGCGGCGAGACCGGCGTCCTCCCCGTCGTCGGCGGGTTGCTGCTCGTCTCGGTGATCTTCGAGAGCCTCGACCGCCACTTCCTCACGACCGGCAACCTCGTCAACCTCCTCGTCCAGGCCGCCGTCTACGCGCTCCTCTCGATGGCCGAGGTCTTCGTCCTCCTGCTCGGCGAGATCGACCTGTCGGTCGGCTTCGTCGCCGGGGTCGGTGCCGTCGTCGTCGCCTGGCTGGTGCAACCACAGGTCGGCTGGCCGTGGTGGGCCGCCGTCCTCGCCGCGCTCGCCGCCACGGCCGCGATCGGTGCCCTCCAGGGCACCCTCATCACCCGGATCGGGTTGCCCTCGTTCGTCGTCACGCTCGCCGGGCTGCTGTTCTGGAACGGCGTCATGCTCTTCGTCCTCGGCAACGGCGGCTCCATCCTCGTCCAGGACGACGTGGTCAACGGCATCTCCAGCAGCACCCTCCCACGGCTCGCGGGCTGGGTCGTCGCGCTCGCCGGCGTCGTCGTCTACGGGGTCCTCACCTGGCGTCGGGACGCCCGCCGCCGGTCCTCCGGCGTGGCCGCTCCCCCGGCCGTCCTCACCGCGGCGAAGATCGGCGGCGCCCTCGTCGGGGCCGTCGTGCTCGTCCTCGTCGCCAACGCCGACCGCGGCATCCTCGCCCCGGTGTTCGGCCTGCCCGTCGTCGTCCTCGTCGTCCTCGCCGTGCTCGTCCTGTGGTCCTGGCTGCTCGGGCGGCGTCGTTTCGGCCTCTACGTCTACGCGGTCGGGGGCAACGCCGAAGCGGCCCGCCGCGCGGGCATCGGCCTCGCGCGCATCCGCACGCTCTCCTTCCTCCTCTGCTCCCTCACGGCCGGGATCGCCGGGGTCGTCTACGCCTCCCGGCTGCGTTCCATCTCGACGTCCCTCGACGGGGGCACGCTCGTCCTCTACGCCGTCGCGGGGGCCGTCATCGGTGGGACGAGCCTCTTCGGCGGTCGCGGGAGGATGCTGCACGGCGTGCTCGGCGGCCTCGTCATCGCGGCCATCGACAACGGGATGGGCCTGCTCGGCTTCAGCGCCGCCGCGAAGTACGTCGTCACGGCGGTCGTGCTCCTCGTGGCCGTGACGATCGACGCCGTCGCCCGGCGGGGCCGAACGGACTGACCGCGCACAGCCCGCTCGCGCCGAGTTCGCGGGCAACGTCCAGAGCCCTCCCAGCGTGCCTCGTTAGCGTTGGCCACAGGATCCAGAGCGTGTCAAGAACGATGGATTCTGCTGCACCACAACCGCTTCCGACGACACGGCAGGTGGCCATGCACACGACCCGACACAACCCCGGACCACCCAGGACCACCTCGAACGACGAGGGGGTCGAGCGCCTGTTCGCGGAGCTCGGCCGCAGCACGGAGGAGTCCGAACGACGACGGCTGCGCGCCGAGATCGTCGAGCGGATGCTCGGCGTGGCCGACGCCGTCGCGCACCGGTACTGGCGGTGGGGGCTCGACGAGGAGGACCTGCAGCAAGTGGCCCGGACCGCGCTCGTCGCGGCCGTCGACCGCTACCGCGTCGGACGTGGGCACGGGTTCGTCGCCTTCGCCGTCCCGACCATCACCGGTGAGCTGCTGCACTACTACCGCGACCAGGCCTGGGTGGTGCGCCCGCCACGACCGGTGCAGGAGCGGCGGATCCGGCTGTGGACCGTCGAGCCGGCCCTCCAGCAGCGCCTGGCCGGCACCGTGAGCCTCGGCGACCTGGCCCGAGCCCTCGGCTGCGGGATCGACGAGGTCCGTGCTGCTCGCTCCTGCTCGAGCGGCCTGCACCCGGTGTCCCTCGAGTCCCCGGCCCACGACGGTGGCACCATCGGCGACGCGGTCCCGGTCGAGGGTGACGACTACACCGACCTCGAGACGCACCTGGTCCTCGTCGAGCTCGTCCGCCGGCGGACCACCCTCGAACGACGGGTCCTCGAGCTGCGGTTCGTCGAGGAGCGCACGCAACGCGAGATCGCGGCCGCGACCGGCATGGGCCAGGTGCAGGTCTCGAGGATGCTGCGGCGGATCCTCACCGAGCTGCGCGAGGGCCTGGGGCAGCGGGTCGCCTGACCCCCGCCCCGGTGGGACGACCCGGGGTCAGCCGGCCACCCCGGTGACCTGGAGGTCGTGGCGCACGGTCCCGCGGTCCGTGCTGCAGGCGACCGTGTACGGCCCGGGGACGACGTCCTCGACGAGCAGGGTGCGAGTGCTGCCCGGAGCGAGCGAGGGCACCTCGCCGATCGAGTCGTTGCCGTCGGCGAGGAACGAGAAGGAGGCATCGGCCCGGCCCGTGTTGCGGACCACGAAGGCGACCGCACCACGCTGCAGCGCGAAGGAGCCCGTCGAGACCTCGCAGGTCGACGGGGACGTCGTCACGTCGACGACCACCTGCGCGTCGGCCGTGCCGGTGCGTCCGGCCGACACCGTGCCCTCGTTCGCGAGCCCGCAGGCGCTGAGCCCGCCGGCGCCCAGGAGCACCACCGTCGTGAACCGTGCGGTCCTCGTCGTGACGGAGCGCATCCTCCTCACCTCCCTGTCCGGACGGCCGGTACGGCCGGTCATCGTCGGGCCCCGCCCGCGGTCGGCAGCGGCTCCACCGGCAGTCCGGAGGAGGCGGCCGTCATGATGTCGTGCCAGGCCGGGGCGGCGATGCTCGACCCGTAGACGCCGGGGTAGAAGCGCCCGCCGATCGTCACGTCCGTCATGCCGAAGGGCCGGACCGGCGTTCCCACCCACACCGCCGTGGAGAGCTGGGGGGTGAAGCCGACGAACCACGTCTGCGCGTGGCTGTCGGTCGTTCCGGTCTTGCCCGCCGCGGGCCGGCCGGGCAGTCCCAGCCCGCTGGCCGTTCCCCGCGGGTCGACCAGCGGTGCCTGGAGCACGTCCGCGACCTGGGCGGCGACCGCGGGGCTCAGGGCACGGTGGCAGTCGGCACCGGGAACGGGGATCGCCCGCCCCGCCGCGTCGACCACCGAGGTCACCGGCACCGGCCGGCACCACGTGCCGCCGGACGCCACCGCGGCGTACGCGGCGGCCAGCGTGACGGGTGAGACGGTGGCGGCGCCGAGGGCGACCGTCGGGTAGGGAGGGACCGGTGTGCCGTCGCCCTGGTGGACGCCGAGCGCCCGCATCGTCGAGAGGACGTGGCACAGTCCCACCCTCGTCGTCAGGGCGGCGAACGCGGTGTTGACCGACTGGGCGGTGGCCTGCCACAGCGAGATCGGGCCGCCGCGCCACACCTCGTCGTTGTAGACCCGCCAGTCCGGCCACCCGCGGCAGGAGTCGGTGTTCTCCGCCGGCCTGACGGTCGCGGCGAACGACGGCCCGGCTGCGGGGGCGTCCACCGTGGCGGTCTCGGGGACTCCCGCGGCGAACGCCGCGGCGAGGACGAAGAGCTTCGCGGTCGAGCCGCTCTGGAAGCCGTAGGTCGCCCCGCCGTCGGCCCGGTCGACGGCCCAGTCCACCTGGGTGGCACCGGGTCCGGAGAAGCGGCTGGTCTGCCCGATCGCGAGCACGTGCCCGGTCCCAGGCTCCACCACTGCCGCCGCCGAGCCCACCCCTGACGGGTCACCCACCGGGACGCGGGAGTCGAGCACGGACCGGACCGACGCCGAGAGCCCCGGCCGGAAGGTGGTCCTGATGGTCAGGCCGCCGCGGTCGACCGCGGCCAGGCGGGCGGCCGGCGACCCACCCAGCGCCGGGTCCTGCTCGAGCCACGCGAGGGCGTAGGTGCACTCGTACGGCTCGGGCGAGCCGGCGCAGGTGCCCTGCGGTCGGCTCGGGTGGAGCATCGAGGCGATGCTCACGGCCTCACCACGACGCGCCTGCTCCCGGGTGATGACGCCGAGCTGCGCCATCCGCTCGAGGACGACGTCCCGACGTTCGCGTGCCGCCTGCGGGTGGACCAGCGGGTCGGTGGCCGACGGAGCCCGGACGGCCCCGGCGAGCAGCGCGGCCTGGACGTAGTCGAGGCGGCTCGCCGGCACCGAGAAGTACCGTTCCGCGGCCGCCTGCACGCCGTACGCGTGGTCGCCGTAGTAGGCGAGGTTGAGGTAGCCGGCGAGGATCTGGTCCTTGGTCTCGGTGCGCTCCAGCCGGATCGCGTACCGCAGCTCGTCGACCTTGCGGGCGACCCCAGCCATGCCCTGCTGAGTGACGGCGGCCCGTTCGGCCGCGGGGTCGCCCTCGGCCCGAGCGCCCGACTCGAGCACGAGCTTGACGTACTGCATGGTGATCGTCGAGGCGCCCTCGATGGTGCCGCCGGCCGTCGCCACGAGTGCCCGCCCGAGGGAGCGCAGGTCGAGCGCCCCGTGGTCGTAGAACCGGCTGTCCTCGATGGCCACCTGGGCTCGGCGCATGATGGGCGCGATCCGGTCGAGCGGCACCACGACCCGGTCCTCGGAGTAGGGGGTCGCGATGAGGTGCCCCGATGCGTCGAGGATGCGCGACGGGCCGACGAGCCCGTCGGCGGGCAGGGTGGCGGGCATCCCTTCGAAGCCACCGACGGCCCCCTCGGTGGCCACGGAGGCGGCGAGCGCACCGGGCGCGAGCGCGGCGGCTGCCAGGACGCCCACCGCCATCGAGCCGACCAGCAGTGCGGCGAGCCCTCGGGCGATGCGCATCGGTCCTCCGTCCTCCGGGCGGCTCGGCGGGACGGAACGTGGTGCCGGAGGACACCAGAGCGCCCGTCGTGCGTTTCTGACCCGAGCGAACTCCCCCTCGCTGCACGGCGGCTCGACACGGGATGTGAGGCACCTGTGACCGAGACAGGCGCTGTCGTGACCTCATCGCCTGCGTCCGACTCGACACCGACCCCTCCGACACAGCGGGATCGCAGCGCCCGCGCAGCCGAGGCCCGCAGGGTGGACGGATGAGACCCACTCGGACCACCACCGTCGCCGCCACCCTCGCCGGACTCGGCATCGCCGTCGCCACGGCAGCCCCCGCCGCCGCCAACGACGCGACCCTGAGGATCCGCAACGGCAGCGGCACCGTCGTCGCCAAGGCCTGGTACAACGACCTCACCGACACCCTCTGCGTGCGCAGCTACGTCAAGGGCGTCATGGCCACGGCCCGCATCGGCCCCTCGGGTGGCGGCACCTTCGCCACCGCGAACGACGCGGGCTTCAAGAAGTCGACGAACTGCACCGGCAACCTCTCCATCCCCGAGGACCGCCTGTACTGGATGAACCTCTCGTTCCGGACGACGTCGAAGGACACGACCTTCTACACGTGAGCCGTGCGGGCCGGGCGCTCCGAAGGTCAGCTGTCGAAGCCGATGCCCACGGCGTCCATGGCGCGCAGCCACAGGTTGCGGCGGCCGGTGCGGTCCTCGGCGGCCAGGCTCGCCCGGGTCAGCCGCACCCCGACCCCCCGCAACGGCTCGGGCGGGAACGGGAGCGGCTTGCGACGGACCATGCCGAGCCGGGTGGCCTCGGTGTCGCGACCGTGGACGAGGTCGAGCGCGACCCGGGCCCCGAAGCGGGTCGAGGCCACCCCC
>JACXUW010000142.1 GCA_014763705.1 Micrococcales bacterium
CCGCTGCCGGTGGCGCCGGCGAGGGCCACGACCGTGTGCCCGCCGAGGAGCGAGGTGCGCTCACCGACCTTCGCGACGACCTGCCCGGCCCGGGCGGACCCGGACGACGGCAGCTCCGCTCCCCCGGCGTCGACGGCGGCGGCCAGGGCGTCGGAGGCGGCGGCCAGGCGTTCCGGGGAGACGACGGCCCCCCGGGCGGTGCCCATGACGAGGGGGCTCACAGGCTCACCCGCCGCAGCCCGGCCGCCGCCGCCTCGAGCCGGTCGGCCTGGTCGGCCGGCGCCGCGTGGGCGGCGAGCGCCTCGGTGTAGGTGGCGCGCTCGCGGGCGTACAGGTCGTCGGCCATCTCGAGGAGGCGGCGGCGGGCCTTGGCGGCCATGTCCCGGACGGCCTGGTCGCCGAAGATCGCCTCGAGGACGCGCTGGGCGAGCACCGACGTGCCCCCGGCGATGCCGATCTCGGCACCGACGAGGCCACCGGTCTGGGCGAACGCCACGAGCATGAGGAACAGGCCGATGGCGTTGACGCCGTAGGCCGCCACCCGGGCGTTGGTGCGCCGTCCCTTGCCCTCGGTGCGGACCAGCTCGAGGACCTCGCCCTGCCAGTCGCGGACCAGCCGCTCGACCGCGGCGGTGTCCTCCGGGCTGCGGGTGCCGACCGCGGGGACGTCGGCGAGCACGTCGGGACCGCCGGGGAGCCGACGCCAGGTGCGCGCGGTGTCGGACGCGGCGGACTCGAGGTTGGCGAGCAGCAGGGCGGCGACGCCGGTGTGCAAAGCCTCCCCGAGCCCCTCGGCCGGCGGTGGGCTGCCCTTGAGGGCGGCCGTGAGCCGGTCGCGCCAGCGGCTGATCGTCGACTCGACCTGCCGGAAGAACTCCCCGGTGCCCACGAACTCCTGCCAGCGGGCGAGCACCTGGCCGCGCAGCAGCGTGCCGTCGGTCATCCCGTCGGCGACCCGGCGGTGGGCGGCCGCGAAGGCGTCCGTGGCGGCGGCCTCGAGGGTGGCCCGCGCCTCCTCCTGGGCGCGGCTGGCCTCGACGAGCTCGCCGGCCCGGGCGGTCAGCGACCCGACCGCCCCGCGCAGCGTCTGGCCGACGACGATGTCGCGGGCCCGGGCGTCGCCCGCGAGCGCCTCGAGCCAGGCCCGCAGCCGGGCGAACGTCGCGGCCGGCAGGCGTCCGTCGTCGTCGAGCGGGGTCTCGGGCACGGTGAAGATCGGCGCCGTCGGCAGGCCCTGGTCGCGGAGCATCCCGGCGAGGTGCGGGCGGATCTCCTCGACGGCCTCGGGGGGCACGCGGTCGAGGACGATGGCGACGGCGGTGCCGCGGTCGGCGGCGGTGCGCAGCAGGTCCCAGGGCACGGCGTCGGCGTACCGGGCGGCGGTCGTCACGAAGAGCCAGAGGTCGGCGGCGCCGAGCAGCTGGGTCGCGAGGTCGCGGTTGGCCGAGACGACGGAGTCGATGTCGGGGGCGTCGAGCAGGGCGAGCCCGGCCGGCAGGGTGTCCGAGGCGGCGAGCCGCACCGTGCCCGGCTGGTCCTCGCCGGTGTCCTGGCCGGTGACCCGGGCGAGGCCGGGCAGCACGCGGTCGTCCTCGAACCAGTGCCGGTCCTCGGGATGGTGGACGAGGACGGGCGAGGTGGTCGTCGGGCGCAGGACCCCGGGACGGCTCACCCGGTCGCCGACGACGGAGTTGACGAGCGTCGACTTGCCGGCGCCGGTCGAGCCGCCGACGACGGCGAGCAGCGGGGCGTCGAGGGAGCGCAGCCGGGGCAGGACGTAGTCGTCGAGCTGGTCGAGCAGCCGGCGGCGGGCGGTCTCGGCGGTGGGACGTCCGGGGACGTCGAGAGGCAGCGCCGCCTGCTCGACCTCCTCCCGCAGGACCTCGACGGCGGAGACCACGGCCTCCACGTCACGGTCCGCACCCACCCCCGAATCGTAACGAGGTCGCCGTGTCCCGCTCGGCATTCCCCGGCGTCGGGGCCGATGATGTCGTCCGTGCGCGTCTTCGTGGCCGTCCTGCCCCCCGCCGAGGTCGTCCTGGACCTCGACGACTTCCTCGAGCCGAGGCGCGACGCCGAGGGTCCGCGGTGGTCGGCGCCCGAGCAGTGGCACGTCACCCTCGCCTTCGCCGGGGCAGCGCCCGAGCGAGTCGTCGAGCCGCTCATCGAGGCGGTGTCGGAGGCGGCGGCGCGGCACCCGGCGGCCGGCCTCGCGGTGGCGGGCGGCGGGTGCTTCCCCGAGGTCTCGCGGGCGCGGGTGCTGTGGGCCGGCGTCGACGACGGCGGTGCACTGGGACCCCTCGCCCGGTCGGTCCGGTCGGCGTGCGCGGTCGTCGGAGCAGCCCCGGAGGGCGGCCCGTTCGTCCCGCACGTCACGCTGGGTCGCTTCGGGCGCGCGGTCGACGCGACGCGGTGGCTGCGGGTGCTCGAGACCTACCGGGGGCCGAGGTGGGTGGCCGACGAGGTCGCCGTCGTGCAGTCGCACCTGCCGCGCGAGCGGGGGCACCGGCCGCGGCACGAGGTGCTCGCGCGCTGCCCGCTCGGCGGCTGAGGTCCCCGGCGGCTGCCGCCTCCTACACTGTGGCCCGGCGTCCCACGGGGCGCCCGGCCCCCGTAGCTCAGCCGGATAGAGCAAGAGCCTTCTAATCTCGAGGTCGCAGGTTCGAGTCCTGCCGGGGGCGCCAGCGCTGGATGCGCGGAGCGCATCAGCGCGGCGCCACCGGCAGAAGCAACAGGCGCCTCGAACGGAGTGAGAGCGCCGACGGGGGCGCTCTCGAAAGTGGTGCCTGAACTGCGGAAACACTCAAACGGGTTCCGAAGCGTGCCCGATACGTGCCCTCAGCCCTGACGCGATGGCCCGCTCGTCCGCACCGGATGCTGTGAACTACAGTTGACACATGGTCGACGTCCTCAGGTCTTCGACGTTCGATCGGTGGTGACGCAAGCTGAAGGACCGAAGGGCCGCGGCGCGCGTTCTGGTCCGCGTTCAGCGACTGGCCGCCGGCAACCCCGGCGACGTCAAGCCGGTCGGAGGTGGCGTCTCCGAGCTGCGCATCGACTACGGCCCCGGCTACCGGGTCTACCACCTGCGTGAAGGTGACCGGCTGATCCTGCTGCTCTGTGGCGGCGACAAGTCATCACAGACTGCTGACGTCGCAACCGCGCACGAGATCGCTCAACAGTGGAGAACGAACCCAGGAGGAGAACGATGACCGGCACGAGTGAGACCTTCTCCCCCTTCGACGCTGCCGACTACCTCGCGACCTTCGATGACGTCGCGGCCTACCTCGAGGCGGTCATCGACGAGGGCGACGACGATCCTGCCCTCATCACCCAGGCACTCGGGGCCATCGCACGCTCCGGCAACGTCAGCGAGCTTGCCCGCCGTGCCGGCATGAGCCGCGAGGGCCTGTACAAGGCGCTCTCCCCCGACGGCAACCCCAGCTTCGCCACGGTGCTCAAGGTGTCACGGGCTCTGGGGCTACGGCTTCACTTCGAGTCCATCGCCTGAGAGCACACAGTCACGGAGCGCACCATCCGCGGCTACTTGTTCCATTGACGAAGGATCGGTGCCCGCGCAGGCTCGGTCCAGGTGCCGGGGTCGGTCGCTCTCAATTGCGGCTGTCCCTCCTGCGGGTCGTGGCTCTCACATGGCACGCGCCGCCCCTGCACGGGAGGGCCGGAGAGGCTGAAGCAGGGGTTGTGCTGCCGGAGGTAGCGGTGCCCTATGCGCTCGACCAATCACTGGTTCGACGACAGGAGCAGTCACCGTGGACGGAGCAACAACAGCGGGCGTGGTGATCGGGATGGTCCCCACGAGCGCAACGTGAGGATCGAGGCGATGACCGCCGACGAGGCCGTCGTCGGCAGCCGACTCAGCCGCCGGCGAGCATCCGGGAGCGGCGCAGCGCCATCTCGGCGAGGGCGGCGGCGACGTCGGGGACGACCGAGTCGTCGAACGCGGCGCGCGGCGAGTGGTTGTCCTCGGCGAGCGCGAGGTCGTCGTGGGCGCAGGCCGAGACGTTGAGGTAGGCGCCGGGGACCTCCTCGAGCACGAAGGACATGTCCTCCGAGCCGGCTTCCGGGTCGGCCATGTCCGCCCACCGGTCGGCGCCGAAGAGGTCGACGACGACCTCGCGCGCCACCTCGAACTCGACCGGGTCGTTGACCGTCACCGGGTAGCCGCCGGCGACCGTCACCTCGGCCCGCAGTCCGTGGGCCGCCGCGACCCCCTCCGCGAGCCGCGTGAACACCGCGTGCGCCTTGGCGCGGTGCTCCGCCGAGAAGGTGCGCAGCGTCGCCTCGATGCGCGCGTCGTCCGGGATGATGTTCTCCTTCGTCCCGGCGGCGATCTTCCCGACCGTCAGCACGACGGGGTCCCAGATCGAGAACTGCCGCGTCAGCGCGTTCTGGAACGCGAGGACGATCTCGCAGGCCACCGGGACGGGGTCCTGGGCGCGCTCCGGCGCGGACCCGTGTCCGCCGACCCCGCGGACGTCGACGAACAGCTCGTCCGCGGCGGCCATCAGCGGACCGGGTCGGCCGAACCAGACCCCGCGCGGGTGGTCGGCGGAGTAGACGTGGACGGCGTACGCGGCGTCGACCCGGCGCCCGGCCGCCTCGAGCAGGCCCTCGGCGATCATCGGCTCCGCCCCGCCCGGGCCCTCCTCGGCCGGCTGGAACATCAGCACGACGTCGCCGACGAGCTCGTCGCGCAGCGTGTGCAGGACGCGCGCCGCCCCGACGAGCCCGGCGACGTGCAGGTCGTGGCCGCAGGCGTGCATCGACCCCGGCCGCTGCGAGCGGTACTCGACCTCGACCTCCTCGGTGACCGGCAGGGCGTCCATGTCGCCGCGGAGCAGGACCACCGGCCGCTCCCCCGCGTGCGGCGCGCGGCCGCGCAGCACGGCGACGACCGACGAGAGCCCCTCGCCGGTCGTCACCTCGAGGTCGAGACCGGCGAGCGCGTCGAGCACCGCCGCCTGGGTGTCCGGCAGGTGCAGGCCGACCTCGGGGATGCGGTGCAGCGCCCGGCGCAGGGCGACCAGCTCGGGGCCGATCGTCCGGGCGGTCTCCAGCGCGCGCGACCCGCTCACGCGACCGGCATCCCGACGAACTCGGCACGTCGCGCGGACAGGGCCCCGAGCAGCTCGCGCTCCTGGCTGAGCGCCCGGGCGTCCGCGGCGTCGTGGTGCATCCGGCGACGCAGCAGCGCCAGCTCGCTCGCGGTGTCCTGGAAGGCCCGCATGGCGGCGAGACCGCGCGGGCCCGCGTTGGCCCGGGCCCACATCCGCGCCTCGCGGCGCCGACCCATCGACGAGAGCATCGACACCTCCGAGCGGGTGAGCCAGCCGGCGTCGGCGTACGGCCGCAGGAACTGCCCGATGAGGCGTCCCTCCCGGCCGCGGGCCCAGACGACGAAGGCGACGTAGGCGAGGAAGACGGGCACCTCGACGAGGAGGTAGACGGTGACCAGGCCGGTGCCGCCGGAGACCGCGGCGAGGTTCCACAGCCCGTGCGCGACGACCGCGAGCAGGTACCCGGCGACCGGCGCGAGCACCCGCGGCGCCCACGTGCGGCTCGTCGCGGCGACCCCGACGCCCACCCCGGTGAGGACGGTGAACATCGGGTGGGCGAACGGCGAGAGGAGGCAGCGCATGACGAAGGTCGCGGTGAGGGCGTCGCCGCCGCCGTCGGTCCAGGCCTGCGCGAGGTACTGGATGTTCTCGGTGAAGGCGAAGCCGGCCGCCGTGACCCCGGCGTAGACCATGCCGTCGGTCACGCCGTCGAACTCGCGCCGCAGGAACCACCACACGAGGAGGACGAAGCCGCCCTTGAGCGCCTCCTCGATCACCGGCGCGACGAGGACGGCGGTCGTCTCGAGGGCGGCGTCGGGGTCGGTGGCACTCTGCAGCACCACGATGGCGCTGGTGTTGAAGACCGCGGCGAGCAGCGCCGCCACGAGCGCTCCCCAGAGGAACGCCGCGACGAGGTAGCGGGTGGGCTCGGACTCGAAGCGGTCGAGCCAGAGGAACGTCGGGATGACGATGCCGAGCGGCACGAGCGCCACGGCGAGCGACAGCAGCACCGTCTGGACCCCGAAGGTGGCCCCGAGGTAGGCCGAGACGACGAGGGCCGCGATGAGGAACCCGACGCCGGCGACGCCCGCGACGACCCAGGAGCGCAGGGCCGAACGGGTCGTCGGGTCGGTGCGCGACAACGCGACCGGACCCGTCCGCAGCTCCCCGCTCATGGGCCGCACCCTAGCCGCACTGCCCGCAACCGCGCCCGCCCCACCGCACCTCGGCCTAGCATGGCCCGCATGTCCCCGCCCACCGACCGCGCGCACACCGACCGCATCGTGTGGATCGACTGCGAGATGACCGGCCTCTCGCTCGAGGCCGACGCCCTCGTCGAGGTCGCCGCCTTGGTCACCGACTTCGACCTCACCGTGCTGGGTGACGGAGTCGACGTCGTCATCCGCCCGCCGGAGGCCGCCCTCGAGCAGATGAACGACTTCGTCCGCGCCATGCACACCACCTCCGGCCTGCTCGACGAGCTCGAGGGCGGCGTCGCGCTCGAGGAGGCCGAGCGGATGGTCCTCGAGTACGTGCGCGAGTGGGTCCCCGAGCCCGGCAAGGCCCCGCTCGGCGGCAACACCGTCGCCACCGACCGCGCCTTCCTCGCCCGGGACATGCCGGCCCTCGAGTCCCACCTGCACTACCGGATCATCGACGTCTCCTCGATCAAGGAGCTCTCGCGTCGGTGGTTCCCGCGCGCCTACTTCTCGGCCCCCACCAAGGCCGGGGGCCACCGCGCCCTCGCCGACATCCGCGAGTCCATCGCCGAGCTGCGCTACTACCGCGAGGCCGTCTTCGTGGCCCCGCCCGGGCGCCCGAGCGAGGAGCTGCGTGAGGTCGCGTCGCGCCACGTCGTCGACCACGAGGCTCCCGGCGCCTGAGCGTCCGCGCCCGTCGGCGGGGGCCCGACACCACCCGCGGTGGGCGTGGTCGGGAGCACCCCCGCGCACCCGGTACGATGGTCCGCGCTGCGGGCGCACGGCCTCCCTCGTGGGGACCTGCGCCCGCCGTGGTGGGTGTAGCTCAGCTGGTAGAGCACCTGGTTGTGGTCCAGGGGGCCGCGGGTTCAAGTCCCGTCACTCACCCCACCGACAGCCCCGGTCCTTGCGACCGGGGCTGTCGCGCGTTCGACGTCTGGGAGGATGGCCGACATGTTCTCGCGCAAGGTCTCCGTCGTGGTCACCGTCGTCGTCGTCGCCCTCGTGACGGTCGGGCTGGTCGCCTCGGCGCTCCCGGTGTTCGCCGGACCCGCCTCGGCGGCCCTGCCGGCGCACGCCCAGCTCGTCTCGACCTCCCCGGAGGACGGCGCCACCGTCCCGACCGCGGAGCAGGTCGTCCTCACCTTCAGCGAGGACGTCAACGAGCAGTTCCTCCAGGTCCGGGTCACCGGTCCCGGCGGGACCGAGACCGACGGCGCGCCGCAGGTGAAGGGCACGAAGGTCACCCAACGGCTCGTCCGCGGCCTCGCCGCCGGCGAGCACGCCGTCACCTTCCGCGTGGTCAGCGTCGACGGCCACCCGGTCTCCGGGACCCTGACCTTCACGACGACGCGAGCCGGTGCCGGCGAGGGAGCCACGACGCCCACGACACCGGCGGCCACGGGCGGGAGCACGACGCCGACCCCGTCGCAGACCCCGACGCCGTCGAGCACGCCGACCCCGTCGAGCACCCCGACCACCGGAGCCACCGCCCGCGAGGAGGAGCAGGAGGACGACCAGCCCGACCGGCTGCTAATGTCTCGGCTCGCGCGCCATTAGCTCAATTGGCAGAGCAGCTGACTCTTAATCAGCGGGTTCGGGGTTCGAGTCCCTGATGGCGCACCGCCGCTCATGTATGACTTCGCCTGATGCTGGACGTTCGGTCTTCGGCTGATCCGCGACAGTGTTCCGGCTGAGGCTTGACAGGTACTTCGGCTGATCCTTGACGCTC
>JACXUW010000606.1 GCA_014763705.1 Micrococcales bacterium
CCTCCGGCTCGACCGGCAGCCCCAAGCTCGCGATGCTCGGCGCCGCCGCCCTCACCGCGAGCGCCCGGGCCACGCACGAGCGGCTCGGCGGACCGGGGCAGTGGCTGCTCACCCTCCCCGCGGGCCACGTCGCCGGTCTCCAGGTCCTCCTGCGCAGCCTCGACGCCGAGACCGAGCCGGTGAGCACCGACCTGCGCGACGGCTTCACCCCGGCCGCCTTCGCCGACGCGACCACCCGCCTCGACCCCGGGCACCGGCACTACACGGCCCTCGTGCCGACCCAGCTCGTCCGCCTCCTCGCCGACCCGGCCGGCACCGCGGCGCTGGCCCGCCTCGACGGCGTCCTCGTGGGCGGGGCCGCCACCCCGCCCGCGCTGCGCCGCCGGGCCGAGGCGGCCGGGGTGCGCGTCCACACGACGTACGGGATGAGCGAGACCTGCGGCGGCTGCGTCTACGACGGCCGGGCGCTCACCGGGGCCGAGGTGCGCCTCGACGACGACGGTCGCGTCCGCCTCGGCGGCACGACCCTCGCCCACGGCTACCTCGGCCGTCCCGACCTCACCTTCCGGGCCTTCGCCGTCGACCCCGACGGCTCGCGGTGGTTCCGCACCGACGACGCGGGCCACCTCGACGACGAGGGCCGGCTGCACGTCGAGGGCCGGCTCGACGACCTCGTGTCGACCGGCGGGCTCAAGGTGGCCCCACGCCTCGTCGAGGAGGCCACCGTCGACCACGTCCCGGGCGTCCTCGAGGCCGTCGTCGTCGGGACCCCCGATCCCGAGTGGGGCCAGGCGGTCAGCCTCCTCGTGGTGCCCGCCCCGGGCGCCCGGCCGCTCTCGCTCGCCGAGGTCCGCGACCTGCTGCGCCCCCACCTCCCGGCACACGCCCTGCCCCGCCGGGTCACGGCGGCGCCCGCCGTCCCGCTGCGCGGACCCGGCAAGCCGGACCGAGCCGCCGTCGCCGCGCTCTTCGCCGTGGCAGGATGACCGCCGTGGTCCGCTACCTGCCCGTCCTCCTGGACATCGCGCTGACGGTCTACTGCCTCATCGACTGCCTCCAGACCGACGAGGTCGTCGTCCGCAACCTGCCGAAGACGGGCTGGATCCTCCTCATCCTGCTCTTCCCCGTCGTCGGACCCGTCGCCTGGCTCGTCGCGGGACGGCCGACCCGCGAGAGCAGCAACAGCTACCTGACCCAGCAGGAGCGGTGGGAGGCCGACTACCGCCGCAAGGAGCGCGACCGCGAGATGCGCGAGCGCCGGCAGCCGCCGCGCGGCCCGGACGACGACCCCGACTTCCTCAAGGGCATCTGACCCCCGCGATGGCCACTCCCGCCCAGTGGGTCGCCGGCGCGCGCCCGCGCACGCTCCCGGCCGCCGTCGCCCCCGTCGTCCTCGGCACCGCCGCCGCCCTGCGGGTGGCGCCCGGGCCGTACGCCTGTCGCGCGCCAATTGAGAGGAAAACGGTAATGGGTATTTGCGAAGGACGGGTGGTGATCGTCACCGGCGCAGGAGGAGGCCTCGGCCGTGCCTATGCGCTGGGCCTTGCCGCCGAGGGCGCC
>JACXUW010000607.1 GCA_014763705.1 Micrococcales bacterium
CCCCCCGGGAGGTCCTGTCGGTGGGACCGGCGGCAACAACACGAAGGCCGTCATCGCCCTCGTGCTCGGCATCGCGGGCCTCGTCTTCGCGTTCTGCTGCTGGCCGGTGGGTCTCGTCCTCGGCATCGGCGGCGCCGTCCTCGGATACCTCGCCAAGCAGGAGATCGGGCGCACCGGCCAGTCCGGTGGCGGCCTCGCCCAGGGCGGCCTCATCACCGGCGCCATCGCCGTCGTCCTGAGCATCATCGCCCCGATCGCGTTCGCCTCGCTCCACCTCGGCAACCGCCTCACCGGCACCTGAGATGACCGTGCAGCCGCGCGGCCTCGGCGCCCTCTCACCACGTGCGTGGTGGGCGGGCGCCGTGGTCGCGGCTGCCGGGAGCCTCGCATGGCTCGCCACGCACGACCCGAACGTCCCCGGGCACTACCCGGGGTGCCTCCTCCAGCAGGCCACGGGCCTGTACTGCCCGGCCTGCGGCGGCACCCGGGCCACGTACGACCTGCTCCACGGCGACGTCGCCGGTGCGTTCGCCCGGCACCCGCTCGTGCCCCCGCTGTACCTCCTCGTCGCGGTGTACCTCGGCTATCGGCTGATGCGTCGTGCGCAGGGCCGGCCGGTGCGCCTCGTCATCCCGAACTGGCTTCCGGTCGCGGTCGGCGTGGCGGTCCTCGTCTTCGGCGTCGCCCGCAACGTGCCGGGATGGGACTTCCTCTCGCCTGCCTGACCGCGGCGTCAGCCTGGCCCCGGTCGGGTCACGCCGGTGACAGCCAGGTCCACCCGGGGACGTTCCGGGCCACGGTCAGCGCGACGAACGAGACCGCGAGGGCGGCTGGCATCCATCGCGGCGGGTCCCAGCGCAGGGTCTCGCCGCGCCACGACACCCGGACCCAGAGGACGAACAGGACCACGAGGCCGAGGTACATCGGCAGCGCCAGCGGGTTGCGGGCCATCGCCCCGGCGACGTCGAGGTGGGCGAGGTCGTGCGTCGCGCGGAGCATCCCGCAGCCGGGGCAGTAGATCCCGGCGATGGCGTAGGTGGGGCAGACCGGGTAGTGGCCGGGCTGGTTCGGGTCGACCGTCCACACGTAGCCCGTCGCCGCGGCGACGCCGGCGGCCACCACCCCCGGACGCACGAGGCGGCGCCACCGCGACCCGGGGGTCGTGGCAGGCGCCGCCGCGTGCACGAGCGTCATCTCAGGGGGAGGTGTTGCTCGTCATGACGCCGAGGCCACCGAGGAACAGGATCCAGATGATGCTGAGCACCAGGAGGACCATGCCGATGATCCCGAGGATGCGGCCGATCTGGACGATCTGGCGGTTGCCGTAGCGACCGGGCTGCGCGTCGATCTCCTTGAGCGCGTTGTTGCCCATGATGAACGCGGCGATGCCGAGGGGTGAGCAGCAGACGAGCGAGAGGATGCCGAGGATGAGGATCGTCATCCCCTTCGGGTGGTCGATCTGGCCGCCCATGCCACCCGCCGGCGGCGGAGGGGCGGCGTATCCGCCGTCGCCACCGCCGGGCGGCGGCGGGGGCGGCGGGGTCGAAC
>JACXUW010000608.1 GCA_014763705.1 Micrococcales bacterium
CCCTGGAGCACGTGGAAATAGGTCGTGCGCCAGAGATCCACCTGGCGGCAGAGCGGCCTCAGCAGCGTGAAATAGAAACGGGCATCGTGCCGCTGCGGCCGCTGACCCTCGGCGACCTCTACGGCGGCGTCCTCAAGGCCGTCCGCGGCAACCCCGCGGCGACCATCGGGCTCGCCGCCCTCACCTCCTTCGTCCTCCTCCTGCCGACGACGGCGCTCGGCGCGTTCCTCGCCGGGGTCAGTGGCACCGATGCCCTCGGCACCGCCTTCTCCGGGAGCGACACCCTCCCCGACGGCTACGCGCTCTCCCTCGTCGGGCAGTACCTCCCGGGGATCGGCCAGCTCCTCGCCGGCATCCTCCTCGCGGGCTTCCTCGCCCAGGTCGTCGGCCAGGCCGTCCTCGGCCGCAAGGTCGGGATGGGTGAGGTGTGGCGCGCCACCCGCGGCCGCGTGCTGCCGATGGTCGGCGTCGTGCTCGTCACCGGCACCGCGTTCCTCCTGCTGATCGTCGCCGCCGTCCTCGTCTCCGTGGTCCTCGTCATGGCCGTCGACCCGCAGGGTGGCGGCGGCATCGCCGCGGTCGTGCTCCTTGTCCTCCTCGTCGTGGTCGTCACCGTCGCGCTGCTCGTCCTCCTCTGGGTCCGGTGGTCCTTCGCCACGCCGGCCGTCGTCCTGGAGCGGATGGGGGTGTTCGACTCGCTGAGCCGCAGCTGGGAGCTCGCCGGCAGCCCTCGCCGTGGGCCGTTCTGGCGCATCTTCGGCATCCGGCTGCTCACCGCCGTCATCGTGGGCATCGCCTCCTCGATGATCACCTTCCCGATCTCCCTGGCCCTGGTCGCCGTGGTCGTCGCGTCCGCGTCCGGTGACGTCGACCCCGGCACGCTCGCGGTGGCCCAGACCGTCGTCTCCGGCATCACGGCGCTGCTCACCGGCGCCCTGACGACGCCGTTCACCGCCGGCGTCGACGCCCTGCTCTACGTCGACGTCCGGGTGCGCACCGAGGGCCTCGACATCCGGCTCATCCAGGCCGCCCAGGGAGCCGCCGAACCGCCGTGGCCGGTCACCTCCTCGTGACCCCGTTCGACGCGCCCCTCGACCCGACCGGCGAGGAGGCCCGGCGCTGGCTCGAGGACGAGCTGTCGAGCGCGCGCTACCACGCCCAGCCGGGGCTGCTCGACCGGCTCCGCGAGCTCCTCGACCGGTTGCTCTCCGCCAGCCCGGACGGCGGCCTCCCGTCGGTCGCGGTCCCCGTCGCGGTCGGCCTCGTCCTCGCCGTCCTCGGGCTCGTCCTCTGGCGGGTGCTGCGCCGCGACGTCGGGGCCACCGGGTCCGGTCGGGGGCGCCAGGTCCTCGACGTGCCGGACGTCCCGGCCGCCACCCTGCGCGCGCGGGCCCGGGCGGCCCTGGCCCGCGGCGACTGGGACACCGCCGTGCTCGACGGGGTGCGCGCCACCGCCCGTGCGGCCGTCGAGCGGGTCGTCCTCGACGACGCCCCGGGGCGGACCGCGCACGAGGTGGCCGTCGCCCTCGCCGAGCGC
>JACXUW010000609.1 GCA_014763705.1 Micrococcales bacterium
GGGGATGCTCGACCCGGTGGGGTGACCCCGCCGGGACGTTCGGCCCTGTCGTCGGTGGCGAGTGGCGACGAGAGTGGGGCCGGGCGGGCTCGTGGCCCGCCGGGGTCCCGGGCGAGGAGGAGCGATGGGCAGCAGCAGCGCAGGGCGGCGGGAGCTCGCGGAGCGGGCGATCCGGGGGCTGGGTGCCCACCGGTCCGAGCACCAGGTCGTGACGGTTCAGTGCCGGCACGCGCACCACGTCGCCGCGGTGTACGACACCGACGAGGGCCTCGTCGTCGTCTCGCGCACGGGCCCGCACGCCCACGGCTCCCGCGACTTCCTCGACCTGGGCCGCCGCGGGTCGCGCGGTGGCGCGGAGTACGCCGACCTGCTCGACGCGGGACCCGCCGACGGGCTGCCCGCGTGGTGCGACTGCGGACCGCGCACGCTCTCCCGGGCCGAGCTGCGCCGGCTCGTCACCGAGCGGGTCGCCACCGCGCGCCTGGACTGACGGCACCCGGCCACCTCGCCGCCGACGCGCGCGCCGGGGACGGGTCAGGCGCCGACCGGCGTGGAGCGCGGCGCGTCCGCCGTGGCCGCGGGCCGGCGGGACGTCCCCCGGGCCAGGAGGAGCACCCGGGTGGAGGCCGCGACGAGCGCGGCCGCCCCGAGCAGGTGCAGCGTGACGAGCGGGACCGGCAGGCCGGTCCAGTACTGGGCGAACCCGATCGCGCCCTGGGCGAGCTCGACCCCGAGCAGCGCCGTGACGGGCCCGTGCAGCGCCGTGCCGCGAGTGGTCCACCACACGACGACGGTGACGGCCACGAGCGCATAGACCCCCGCGGCGTGGACGTGGCTCCAGACCTGCGGGTCGAGGCCGTTGCGCGGCGCGCTGGCGTCACCGGCGTGCGGCCCGCTGCCGGTGACCACCGTGCCGAGGTAGACCACGACCCAGGCCAGCAGCTGGAGGAGCACCGTGGCCCGGCGCACGCCGAGGGGCGCGGGCGCGCCCACCGCGTCGGTGACCGCGAGGAGGAACCACACCGACAGGGCGACGAGGGCCATCGACAGGACGAGGTGGAGGGCGACGACCCACGGGTTGAGGTGGGTGAGGACGGTGATCCCGCCGACGACTCCCTGGAGCGGGATGCCGAGGGCGATCGCCACCGCGCCCCGCCGCAGCGCGGGCGTCGAGCGCGCCCACCGCCAGACGGCGACGACGTTGAGGACGACGACGGCGACGAGGACGTAGGTGAGCATCCGGTTGCCGAACTCGATGACGCCGTGCACGCCGAGCTCGCGGTGCGGCACGAACGACTGGTCGGTGCACCGCGGCCACTCCGGGCACCCGAGCCCGGATCCGGTCAGCCGGACGAGACCACCGGTGAGGATGATGACCGTGTTGGCCACGAGGGTGGCCCAGGCCCAGCGCCGGACGCTGCGGGTGGACACCTCGCCCTGGACGAGGGGGATGCTGCTCACGCGACGATGCTACGACGTGGTGTCGTAGCGGCCGCGCTCACCCCGACCACCGGAACCACCGGACGGCGGCGGCCC
>JACXUW010000143.1 GCA_014763705.1 Micrococcales bacterium
GTCCGTGGTCGGGCGTGGTCCCGGACCCCCGGCGGGGTCCGCGACATCGACTGCCGACCAGACTTCCCGGCGCTCCGCCACCCAGTCTACGGACTGCCCGACCGGCCCGACGACCCCGCCGGTCGATGGTCTCAGTCGGCGGAGCCGCCCGACATCCCCTCCTTGATGAGGTTCATCACCGAGGAGTCGGCGAGGGTCGTGACGTCCCCGACCTCCCGGTTCTCGGCCACGTCCTTGAGCAGGCGGCGCATGATCTTGCCCGAGCGGGTCTTCGGGAGCTCGGGGACGATCATCACCTGGCGCGGCTTGGCGATCGGACCGATCTCCTTCGCCACGTGGTTGCGCAGCTCCTGGACGGTCTCCTCGCCGTGGTCCTCGGCGTCGCCACGGAGGATGACGAACGCGCACACCGCCTGGCCGGTCGTCTCGTCGCTGGCGCCGACGACCGCGGCCTCGGCGACCGACGGGTGCGACACGAGGGCCGACTCGATCTCCGCGGTCGAGAGCCGGTGGCCCGACACGTTCATCACGTCGTCCACCCGGCCGAGCAGCCAGATGTTGCCCTTGTCGTCGTACTTCGCTCCGTCGCCGGCGAAGTAGTACTTCGGGCCGAACCGGCTCCAGTACGTCTCCTTGTACCGCTCCGGGTCCCCCCAGATGCCGCGCAGCATCGACGGCCACGGCTTGGTGAGGACGAGGTAGCCGACCTTCTCGGCCTCGGTGAACGGGTTGCCGTCGTCGTCGAGGATCTCGGCCGAGATGCCGGGGATGGGCTTCTGCGCCGAGCCCGGCTCGAGCGTCGTCACGCCGGGCAGCGGGCTGATCATGATCGCGCCGGTCTCGGTCTGCCACCACGTGTCGACGATCGGCGCGCGGTCGCCACCGATGTGCTTGCGGTACCAGAGCCAGGCCTCCGGGTTGATCGGCTCGCCGACGCTGCCGAGGACCCGGATCGAGGACATGTCGAACTTGGCGGGGATGTCCGCGCCCCACTTCATGAAGGTGCGGATGGCCGTGGGCGCCGTGTAGAGGACGGTGACGCCGTACTTCTGGACGATCTCCCACCAGCGACCCTGGTGCGGGGTGTCGGGGGTGCCCTCGTAGAGGACCTGCGTCGCACCGTTGGCCAGCGGGCCGTAGACGATGTAGCTGTGGCCGGTGACCCAGCCGACGTCGGCGGTGCACCAGTAGACGTCGGTCTCGGGGTGGACGTCGTGGACGACGGCGTTCGTGTACGCGGCCTGGGTGAGGTAGCCACCGGTCGTGTGGAAGATGCCCTTCGGCTTTCCGGTCGTGCCCGAGGTGTAGAGGATGAACAGCGGGTGCTCGCTGTCCATCGGCTGCGCCTCGTGGGTGTCCGGCTGGCCGTCGACGAGGTCGTGCCACCACACGTCGCGCTCGTCGTCCCACTCGACGTCGGTGTCGGTGCGCTTGACGACGAGCACCTTCTCGACCGGGGACTCGTCGTCACCGTGGTGGATGGCCGCGTCGACCGCCGCCTTGAGCGGTGCCGGCTTGCCACGGCGCCACTGGCCGTCGGTGGTCACGACGACCTTGGCCTCGGCGTCGGCGATGCGGGTGTGCAGGGCCTCGGCCGAGAAGCCGCCGAAGATCACCGAGTGCGGGGCGCCGATGCGCGCGCAGGCGAGCATCGTGTAGATCGTCTCGGGGATCATCGGCATGTAGACCGCGACCCGGTCGCCCTTCCCGACGCCGAGCGACTCGAGCGCGTTGGCCGCCTTGCTGACCTCCCTCTGGAGGTCGGCGTAGGTGATGGTCCGGGTGTCGCCCCGCTCGCCCTCGAAGTGGATGGCGACGCGCTCGCCGTTGCCGGCCTCGACGTGCCGGTCGACGCAGTTGTGCGCGACGTTGAGCTCGCCGCCGACGAACCACTTCGCGAACGGGGCGTCGCTCCAGTCGAGGGTCTGGCCGAAGTCGGTCGACCAGCTGATGCGCTCGCGCGCCTGCCTCGCCCAGAAGCCCTCGTGGTCGGCCGCGGCCTCGTCGTACATCTCCGCGGTGCCGTTGGCCTGTGCGGTGAAGGCCGCAGCGGGGCTCAGGTCCATCTCGTGCAGGTGGCTCGACAGGCTGTCGTCGGTCACGGCAGGGTCCTCCTCGTCGTTGAGACTCTCGACCTCAAGCCAACCCGACGACGGGCCGGGAGGCAACCGTCGGACCGGGGGGACCGGTCCAGCGGGGCGGGAACTGCGCCGAGCGGGGGAGCGGTCGCCGCGTGGTCGCGCCAGCCCCTCCTCCCCGGGTCGTCCTGCGCGTCCGGAGCCGGCTCCACCCCGGAAGCGTGCTCTTCCCCCGGGAACGGTTCCGGGGTGGAGCGAGGCGGTATCGGGTCACCCGATACGCGTGGGTCGCGGGGGCGGTGCCGGCGCCCGATGCTCTCTCGTCGACTCCGAGTGGACAACCTGTCCTGCTTTCGTCGCCTCGGGGTGGCGAAAGTGTGCGCTCGTTGACCATTCGACACGCCATCGGTTCCATCGTGCCCGGCAGCGTGCTTCCGTGGAGGTCCGGCCCACGAGGCCACGACCACTCACGAGGAGGTGAGCGCGGTGTTCGAGGAGGGACAGCTCTACTCGGCCGTGACGACCGAGGACGACGGCACCGTCCGGGTGCACCTGTCGGACAACCACCCCGGGCTGCACGACGAGGCCTACCTGACCCGCCGCGGCGAGATCGCCGGTGTGTCGCTGGCCCACCGCGCGGGGGAGCCGGTGCCCCACGTCGACTACACCGACGACGAGCACGCCATCTGGCGCACGGTCTGCGCCGAGCTCGCCCCGAAGCACGAGCGGTACGCGCACCCCGAGTTCCTCGCCGGCAAGGCCGCGCTCGGCCTGCCCGCCGACCGCGTGCCGCAGCTCACCGAGGTCACCGCGCTCCTCCAGCCGCTGACCGGCTGGTCCTACACGTGCGCGCCGGGGCTCGTGCCGCTGCGCGACTTCTACGGCGACCTCGGTCGCCGGGTCTTCAACTCGACCCAGTACCTGCGGCACGGCAGCCAGCCGCTCTACACGCCCGAGCCGGACATCATCCACGAGGTCGTCGGCCACGGGAACCAGCTCGCCAGCCCGCGGTTCGCCGCGGTCACCGAGGCCGCCGGGCAGGCGAGCCTGCGCCTCGAGACCGACGACGCCGTCAAGTTCGTCGCGGACGTGTTCTGGTTCTCCATGGAGTTCGGCGTCATGGCCGACGGCGACGACCTCAAGGCGTACGGCGCCGGCATCCTCAGCAGCTACGGCGAGATGGACGAGTTCGGGCACATGGACATCCGCCCGCTCGACCTCGCCGTCATGGGGACGCTCAACTACGACATCACCGCGTACCAGCCGGTGCTGTTCCGGGCCGAGAGCGTCGCCCACCTCGAGGACGTCGTCGGGCACTTCTTCGAGACGGTCGACGACGACCTCGCCGCCCGGCTGCGCGCCGAGGCCACCGCCGGGGTCTGACCGGCGGCGGCCCGACCGGCGGGGCTCACCAGTGGTGGGCGACGTCGACGACGAGGCGGCTCGTGCCGTGCACGCTGTCGACGAGCGTGAACACCCGGAACGGCAGCCGGGCGCGCACGCCGAGGCCGATCGTCGTGTAGCCCTCGAACGAGCCCGCCCACCGGACCTGGCGGAAGGTCGGGTAGCCCGCGACCGACGGCATCGTCGGGATCCTCGTCGCGCCCTTCCTGACGACGACCGCGAGGCGGGCGCCGCCGGCGAGCGGCACGGGGAATCCGCCGCCCTCGGTGTACACGGTGCGGACGTAGCGCACGTCGTAGCCGGGGGCGCGGCCGGTCATGTCCAGCACGAGCCGGTCGTAGCAGGGGTGGTGGCCGGCCCGGACGGCGGCGACGCGGCCGGTGACCAGTGGCGCCGAGGTCTTGGCGAGCGAGCCCCACGTCACGGCGCAGGACGCCGCCTCGGCCGACGGCGCGGCGACCGCCGGGACCGCGGCGAGGGCGAGGGCGGCCCCGAGCGCCGCGAGGCGGTGGCGGCGGCGGGTGGGGGTGGACTGGATGACGGACATCGGGGCCTCCTTCACGGTCTGGCTCTGGTGAGGAGGCGCGTGGGGACGCGCCCGATACAGGGACGCGCGCCGGCCGGGACCGGTTGACCGGCTCAGGGAGCGGCCGGTGCCAGGTAGGCGCGCACGGCGCGGGCGAGGAGGGCGGTGACGCGCCCGGGGTTGGCGGACGCGAGCGGCTCGATGCCGATGACCCGCCGGCCGAACAGGATGCCGGCGACGGCGCTGCCGATCATCGTCGCGCGCAGCGCCGCCTCCTCGGCGTCGACCCCGGGCAGCTCGGACAGGCGTGCCGTCATCGGCCGCAGCACGGCCTCGCCGAGGGCCGCCCGGATGGTGGCCGCGGCGTCCGGCTCGGACGCCGCGGTGCGCAGCATGGCCTCCATCCGGCGGCTGAGGTCCGGGTCGGACAGGACCGAGGCGACGGCTGCCGCGAAGCGCTCCGGGAGGGACTCCAGGGGACCGTCGAGGGCCTGCCCGACGCGCGAGACCGCGGGGGCGGGCAGCTCGAGGACGGCGAGGAACAGCTCGCGCTTGGACCCGTAGAAGTGGACGATCAGCGCCGGGTCGACCCCGGCGTCGGCGGCGATGGCCCGAAGCGTCGCGGCGGCGAAACCCTTGTCGGCGAAGTGTTTCCGGGCGGCATCGGCGATTGCGCCTCTGGTGTCGGGGTCTCCCGGCCGGCGTCCGGGCCGCCGGCCGGAGCCGCCCGCCGCGGTCCGCCCGCGCCCCCCGCCCTTGACAGCCATGGCTCCAGCATGGCATAACTCAACTCATGTTGAGTTCAACGCGTGTTGAGAAAGAGGCGGCGGCCGTCATCGACGACCCGCGCCGCCGCCGGGTCGTCCTCGCGACGGTCGGGCTGTCCCTCATGACGGTCGTCTCGGCGGTGAGCGGCCTCAACGTCGCGCTCCCCGAGCTGGCCACCGCGACCGGAGCCACCCAGACCGAGCTGACCTGGGTCGTCGACGCGTACACCGTCGTCTTCGCCGGCCTGCTCCTCCTCGCCGGCGCCCTGGGCGACCGGTTCGGCCGGCGCGGGGTGCTCGTCGCCGGACTCGTCGTCTTCGGCGTGGCTGCCGCGGGCGCGTTCGTCACCGAGGACCCCACGGTCCTCATCGGCCTGCGGGCCCTCATGGGGCTCGGGGCGGCCGGCATCATGCCGACGACGCTGTCGGTCATCACGACCTCGTTCCCGGAGGCCGAACGTCCCCGGGCGATCGGGGTGTGGGTCGGGGTCGCCGGCGGCGGGGCGGTGCTCGGCCTCTTCGGCACCGGCCTGCTGCTCGAGTACTTCGCGTGGAACTCGTTCTTCGCGCTCAACGTGGCCCTCGCCGTCGTCGCGCTCGTCGGGGTGGTCGCGGTCGTCCCCGAGTCCCGCGAGGCGGTACCCGGCCGGCTCGACGTCGTCGGCGGCGTGCTCTCGCTCGTCGCCGTCTCCGGGCTCGTCGTCGGCATCATCGAGAGCGCGGACCGCGGCTGGGGCGACGCGGTGACGCTCACCGCGCTCGTCGTCGGCGTCCTCGCGCTCGCCGCCTTCGTCGCGTGGGAGCTGCGCACCGCCGACCCGCTCCTCGACCCGCGGTTGTTCCGCGAGCGCGGGTTCGCGACCGGGTCGCTGTCGATCTCGCTCCAGTTCTTCGCGATGTTCGGGTTCTTCTTCGCGATGCTCCAGTACCTCCAGTTCGTCGCGGGGTACTCGCCCCTCGAGGCCGCGCTGCGCCTCCTCCCGCTGCCGTTCGTCCTCATCCCCACCGCCCGGCGGGCACCCCACGTCGCGGCCCGGCTCGGGTTCCGCCGAGTGGGTGCGGTCGGTCTGGGCCTGCTGGCCGTCGGCCTGTTCACGATGGGCCGCCAGGGCCTGGACTTCTCGTACGGCCTGTTCGTCGCCGGGCTCGTCGTCTTCGCCGCCGGAGCCGGGCTCGCGGGGACGCCGGCGACGACGGCCATCACCGAGGCGCTTCCGGCGAGCAAGCAGGGCGTCGCCTCGGCGGTGAACGACACCGCCCGCGAGCTCGGGTCGGCGCTCGGCATCGCCGTCCTCGGGGCGGCCCTGACCGCTGCCTACCGCGACGGCGTCGCGACCGTCGTCCGGGGGCTCCCGGCGCCGGCGCAGGAGGCGCTCACGGCCTCCGTCGCGGCCACCCGGTCGCCCCGGCTCGCCGCCCTCGGCCCGCGGGCGCAGGAGGTCGTCGACGGCGCCCGCGACGCGTTCGTCACCGGCGTCGGGCACGCGCTGACCATCGGGGCGGTCGTCGTCGCGGTCGGGGCCCTCGTCGTGCTGGTCCTCGCACCCGGCCGACCGCGGTCCTGAGCCGGGACACGCAGCGGCCGCGGAGGGGGCTCATCCGCTCCGCGGCCGCTGCCGTCCCGGTGGGCCGGCCGGGTCGCCCCGGCCGGCCGCGTGGTCAGTGGTCGATCGCCTCGGCGACGCCGTGACCGGTGAGGGCCCGGACCTCCATCTCCGCGTACTTCGCCGCGTTGTGCTCCTTGCTCGTCACCGAGCCGAGCCAGCCGAGGAAGAACGCCAGGGGGATGGAGACCAGCCCCGGGTTGTCGAGCGGGAACCAGTGGAAGTCGATGCTCGGGTCGGTGATCATCGACGCGCTGACGGTGGCCGGGGCGACCGGCGCCTTCCCGGAGACCACCGGGCTGAACGCGATGAGCACGATCGAGCTGACGAGGCCGCCGTAGATGGAGAACAGTGCGCCCCGGGTGTTGAAGCCCTTCCAGAACAGCGAGTAGAGGATCGTCGGCAGGTTCGCCGACGCCGCGACGGCGAAGGCGAGGGCGACGAGGAACGCGATGTTCTGGTTCTTCGCGAAGATGCCGCCGAGGATGGCGACCGCGCCGATGACGATCGCCGCGGTGCGGGCGACCCGCACCTCCTGCTCCTGGGTGGTCCGGCCCCGCTTGAAGACCTCCTTGTAGAGGTCGTGGGCGAAGGTCGCCGACGTCGTGATGGTCAGGCCGGCGACGACCGCGAGGATCGTCGCGAACGCGACGCCGGAGATGAGGCCGAGGAGCACCGAGCCGCCGAGCTCGTAGGCGAGCAGCGGAGCGGCCGAGTTCGCCTTGCCCGGAGCCGCGCCGATGGCGGTCGGGCCGACGAGGGCGGCGGCGCCGTAGCCGACGACGAGGGTGAGGAGGTAGAAGCCGCCGATGAGCCAGATCGCCCACTCGACCGACTTGCGGGCCTGCCTGCTCGTCGGGACCGTGTAGAAGCGCTGCAGCACGTGCGGCAGGCCGGCGGTGCCGAGGACGAGGGCCATCGACAGCGAGATGAAGTCGATCTTCGTCGTCAGGTCCTTGCCGTACTTCAGGCCCGGCTCGAAGAGCTTCTCGCCGGCCTTCGGCGAGTTGTCCGCGGCCGCCTGGAAGAGGCCGGAGAGGTTGAAGCCGTACTTGCCGAGCACCCACACCGTCATGACGAAGGTGCCGACGATGAGCAGGACCGCCTTGATGATCTGCACCCAGGTGGTGCCCTTCATCCCGCCGATGAGGACGTAGGCGATCATGATGACGCCGACGATCGCGATGACGATGTTCTGCGCGCCCTCGCCGCTCACGCCGAGCAGCAGCGAGACGAGACCACCGGCACCGGCCATCTGGGCGAGCAGGTAGAAGAACGAGACGCAGATGACCGAGATGGCCGTCGCGACGCGCACCGGGCGCTGCCGCAGGCGGTAGGAGAGGACGTCGGCCATCGTGAACCGGCCGGTGTTGCGCAGCAGCTCGGCGACGAGCAGCAGCGCGACGAGCCACGCGACGAGGAAGCCGATCGAGTAGAGGAACCCGTCGTAGCCCTGGAGGGCGATGGCGCCGGCGA
>JACXUW010000610.1 GCA_014763705.1 Micrococcales bacterium
GCCCCGCCCCGGCTGTCACGCGCGTATCGGGTCACCCGATACGGCCGCGCTGTACCCGGGAACCGTTCCGGGGTGAGGCGCGCGGTACCCGGGTGCAGCCGTGGTCCCGGGCTCGTACGCTGCCCGCGTGGAGCCGTTCGCCCAGGTGCTCACGGCCGGCGGGCACTCGAACTCGCTCGGCCGCTCCGGCGAGGTGCTCGAGCTGCTGCGCCGCGACCCGGCCCGCCTCGAGGAGCTCTTCGCCTGCATCGCCGCCGACGACGCGTGGGTGCGGATGCGGGCCGTCGACACCTTCGAGAAGCTCGTTCGTGAGGACCCGGCGCGCGGCGCCCCGTTCACCGAGCGGGTCCTCACCGACCTCACCCGCAGCGACCAGGCGTCGGTGCAGTGGCACACCGCGCAGTTGCTCGGGCTGCTCACCCTGACCCCGGCGCAGGAGGCGGCCGCCGTCCGCTGGCTCACCACCCGGCTCGAGGACCCGGACGTCGACTGGATCGTCGCGGCGCAGTCGATGGCGACGCTCGTCGCCTTCGTCGAGCGAGGCCTGGTGCCGCCGGCCGACGTTGCCCGGCTGGTCGAGCGCCAGACCCGGCACCGGTCGGCATCCGTGCGCCGCAAGGCGACCCGCTTCCTCACCGAGCTCGCCGCCGACGGCTGAGCGCCTCCCGGTCCAGCGCCACCCCGGCGACGGTCACGGCTGGCGGCGCGAGACCTCCCACGACCCGGCGTCGCCGAGGTCGCCCTCGCCGGTGCGGGTCCACACGATGCGGTCGTGCAGCCGGTCGCGCCGGCCGGCCCACAGCTCGACGTCGTCGCAGACGATGCGGAAGCCGCCCCAGAAGTCAGGCAGCGGGACGTCGTCGGGCGAGCCGTGGTCGGGGAACTCGGCGGCCCGCGCGCGGTAGGCCGCCTCGAGCTCGGCGCGCGACGCGACCGGCTGCGACTGCTCGGACGCCCACGCGGAGATGCGTGACCCCCACGGGCGCGAGCGCCAGTAGCCCTCGACCTCGTCGCGCCCGAGCTGGACGGCCCGGCCGCGGAAGCGCACCGCGCGGTACATGGCCGCCCAGGTGAGGCCCGCCGCGACGTGCTCGTTGCCGGTCAGCTCACGGCTCTTGGTGGACGTGAGGGCGGTGACGAAGCCCGGCCCGCGCTCGTCGAGGAAGCGCAGGAGCACCGTCCGCACGTTCGGGCGCCCCTGGCGGTCGACCGTGGCGACGGCCGCCGCGAGCGGCTCGACGACGTCGGCTGCCTCCTCCGAGCGGCGCACCGCGGCGTCCACCCAGGCCCGCACCTGCGCGTACGGGGTCTCGAGCAGCTCGTCCTCGGAGAGCCCCTCGCCGGTGTAGTCGATGCGCCGCGGGTCCATGCCACCAGCCTAGGGCGGCGCGCATCCGGGGGCCGGTCGTCAGGGGGTCGGGTGGCGTGCGTCATAGCGCACGAACCCCGGTTGGACGAGCGCCAGGACGACCACCGCCGCGACGCACGCCAACCCGCCGACGACCGCCGTCCAGCCCTCGCCGAGCCGGGCCGC
>JACXUW010000144.1 GCA_014763705.1 Micrococcales bacterium
GGGTGGGCCAGGCGGGCTCGTCCTCGATGCCGGGGACGAGCCGCTGCGCGGTGCGGTCGAGGTCGGCGATACCGGCTGGTCCGAGGTGGGCGGTGGCGGCGTGGTGCAGGGCGTCGAGGTAGCGCCCGGTGGCGTCGTACAGGCGCGGTCCCGGCAGGGAGGTTTCTCGCTGGAGGGTGGTGGCCGAGCGGGGTGCGTCGTCACGGGCGAGGATCGCCTCGAGGATGTCGGTGGCCGTTGGGGGGTGGATGGTCTCGGGGCGGATGACGCTGTGGGGGTCGCCGTCTCCGGCGACCTGGAGGTAGAGGTGGTTGGCGTCGGCGCCGCGGGTGAGCATCGTGTACAGCTGCTGGCGGGACTCGGCCCCGGTGGCCAGGCCGTGCATGGTGTCGACGGAGACGCCTTGGGCGGCGTGGATGGTGGTGGCGTAGCCGAGCTCGACGCAGGTCCGCACGTAGGCGGCGGGGAGGGTGGTGCGGCGGCGGGTGCGGGTGTGGGTGACGGTGAGCGCGCCGTCGTCGTGGACGGTGTCGACGCGCCAGCGGTCACCGTTCTTGACCCAGTCGCTGGCCGACAGCCGAAGGTGGCGGTCGTTGCGGCGGGTGATGACGGTGTCCCCGACCTGCCCGCGGGAGCCGTCCGCCAGCAGGGATCCGTCGGTCGGCAGGGCTCCCGCACCGGTGGCGCGACCGGCGTGGTGGTGGTCTTGCGCGCGCTGGTTCAGCGCGGTGGTCAGGTCGCGGGTGGGGGCGAGCATGATGGTGTCGCGGTCGTGGGCCCAGGCGGTGAACACCTGCTCGGTGGTGGTGGCGAGGTCCCCGACGTGGACCCGGTGATGGTCCAGGTAGTAGCCCAGGGACTCGGGTAGCCCGTCGCGCAGGGCTAGGGAGGCGGCGCCCTCGGCCGGGTCGGTGAACCGCATCAGCTCGGAGAGGTGCAGTGCGCCGTGGGTGTGGGCGATGTCGCGCAGGACGCCGCCGGCGCCGATGGCGGCGAGCTGGTGGGTGTCGCCGATGAGCCGGACCTGCCCGCCGTGCTGGAGGACGTGGGCGATGGTGGTGTCCAGGGAGAGGGTGTCGGCCATCGCGGCCTCGTCGATGACCACCAGTGTTCCCGGGCCGATGCTGGACATCCAGGCGGGCGGGTCGGTGGTGTCGTGGGCCAGGGACCAAGTGAGCTTGGCGAGGGTGTCGGTGACCGCTCCGGTGTGCTCGGCCAGGACCGCCGCGGCGGCGGCGGAGGGGGCCAGGCCCAGGACGGTGCCGCCGTCCTCGGTCCACGCGGCGGTCAGGGCGCGCATGGCTGTGGTCTTGCCGGCGCCGGCGGGCGCGATCGCGAGCTGGACACGGGCACCGGAGGTGGCCATGCCGCGCACGAGGGCGACCTGCCCGGGGTTCAACGCTCTGCCGTTGGCGGCCTGCTCCAGCAGCGTGAGCGTCACGGACTGCTCACTGGCGCGGGGCCGGTCCGCGACCCCGGCGGCGTCGACGATCCGCCGCTCGGCGACGAGGATCGTGGTGCTGGTGAGCAGGGCGGCGCCGGCGACCTCGTAGACGCTGGACCCGTCGCTGCGCCGCAGCGACGCCGGGTCGGGGACGCCGTCGCCGCTGTGGGTGAGCCGGACCGACGCGGCGAGGGCGGCGCCGGTGACGAGCCCAACCAGCCTCTCGACGTCGCCGGAAGGCAGGTTGGTGTCGCGCAGGTGGCGGTGGGCCTCGGCGCGCACGTGCCACACCTGCCAGGTCGAGCGCCGAGACTGCACCTGCGCCAGCACCTGGTGCGCGACGCGGTGCACCCACGCGCTGTCGACCACTTCCGGGGCGGCGCGGCTACCGGGAGCGAGGACGGTGCGCACCATCGCGTCCACCCCTGCGGGCCCGCCGAGGACCTCCTCGGCCTCGGCCCGCCACTGCGCCCGCTGCTCGGCCAGGGACCGTGGTTCGTGCTTGGCGTCGCGGGTCTCCAGGGTCGCCTGCTGCGCGAGGTGGATCGCCTCGACAGGGGTCGGGGGGCGGTCGTGGTCGCGCTGGAATGCCTGGGCCAGCTGGCCCCGGCGGACCTCGATCGACGCGCGGCGGGTCGACCAGCGCACCAGCAGCGCGGGGTCCACGCCGATGATCTCGCGGACCGGGCGGGCGCCGCGTCCGGTCCCGGGACGCTCGGCGAAGGTGAGCCCGAGCCGGTCGCGCAGGTGCCCTTCGAGGGCGGTGTTGTAGGTCTCGGAGGCGGACACGTGCGCCTTGAACAGGACCCTGCCGTCGACGGCGAGCCACGACCCGGAACCGGCGGCCTGGACCTTGTTGGCGACGGCGACGTGGGTGTGCAGGTCGGGGTCCCCGGCGCGGGAGTCGCGGTGGGTGAACGCGGCCGCGACCAGCCCGGTGGTCTCGACCTGCCGCACCCCGTCGGTGCCCTCCCGGGTGAACACAGCGTGCGCCTCGAGGTAGGCCAGGGCGTCGCGGACGGCGTCGTCGTGAGCCTGCTCGACCAGGGCCGCGACCTCGCGGGGCGCGACCGCCCACAGGGCGGAGACGGACTTCACGGGGGAGAAGGTCAGGTCGTACCCGCCGACCGCCCGGGTGCGGGGGCGGGAGTAACGGGCCAGGGCGGCCGCGAGCTCCCGCGCCCCGGACGGGGCCCGGTCGTGCTCGGCGGTGAACATCTCGGTCGCGACCGCGCTCCGGATCCGGGCCTTGGCGTCGGTCTCGAGCGGGTAGTCCCGCGGGTGCCCCAGGGCGGCGGTGTGGTCCTCGATGCGCCTGGCGACCTCGACCTGGAAGGGGGTGACGTCCCCGGCGTACACCTTGTAGGGGGTGCCCAGCCGCCCCGCCGCCCGGTAGTCCCGGTCGGTCAGCCCCGGTCCCTGCAGGCGCGCGGTGAGCTGCTCGGCCAGCGGGTGCAGCCCGGTCCCGAACAGGGCCTGCATCTGCGGGGCGGTGACCTCGTCCCCGGCTGCGACGCCCACGACCCCGGCCAGGCCGGAGCCGACCCAGCGCCCCGGGGTCTCGCCCTTGTCGGCGTAGTAAGACGCCAAGGACGAGCGGGCGCCGGCGGGGCGGTCGTGCGCGGCGACCTGCCGGGTCAGGTACGTGTACCCGGTACCCGCGGTGAGCTTGTGCAGGCTCATCGTCACACCACCCAAAGGGGCCCGACCGCCTCTGGGTGGACGTGCCGTTGCGGTTTCAACGACCGGGAATGCATGAGGTGTGCAGTTGACGGCGTTTCAGGTTTTCAGGGGGTCCGGGTCAGCGGCCGAGGGCAGCGGCTCGACGGGCTGCTGCGTCGACGTCGGGTGGCGGGCGCTGGGCGGTTCCGGGCAGGGCGAGATCCGGTGTGAGATGGCGTCCCTCCAACGGTGGGTGGTCGCCCTTAGGAAGGGACGGATGGAACCGGCATCGGAAGGAGCAGGGGATGAGCAGGCGAGCGGACTGGTCCAGGGCCCGGCGGGCAGCCCTGGACGGGCAGAGCGGCTGGCGCGCCCAACGGCACGCCGCGGACGACCGGTGCAGCGACCTGGGCGTCCAGGTGGTCACCGCGTTGCGGGAACGCGACGCGTGGGTGCGGGAGTGCGAGCAGCGGGCGGCCGCGGCCATCGAGCGGATGGTCCGCGACGAGGGAGTGCCGGTGCGAGAGGTGGTCCGCTGGTGCGCTGGGGAGCTGACGGTCCCGGAGGTCACCCGCCTGCGCCGCATGGTCGGCAGGCCCGCGGACACCGCCGATACCACCACCTCGGCGGAACCACCCGCACGGCCGGACCCACAGTGAGCGCCGGACGCCGACGGGTGCCCGGGTCTTGAGCAGGTGCGCTCCCGGTCAGCGCGGCGTCCGGGACCCACGGCTCGTCCCACGACGGTGACGACCAGGGAGGCGTGATGCGACGAGGGGTGCCAGTGGTGCTGGCGACGATGATGGCCGCTGGATTCGCCGCGTGCAGCAGCGCACCAGAGGCGCCGCCGCCGACCACGTCCCCTCCGTCCTTGCCGTCCCCGCCGGTCCGTTCCTCGGCTCCATCGCCGACCCAGCCCAGTCCCTCGGCGTCGGCGTCCTCGGCCGGCCCGTTGGAGTCGGCGAGCCCGCTTCGAGTCGAAGCCGTCGACCGCTTCCTCGCGATGCGGTTCGACTGCCGGTACGTCGAGGACTCCTTCCAGGATCGGTGGACCACGCAGGCCGTGAAGGCCGGCGGCTACGGCGAGCCGCAGCCAGGGCTGCGGTATGCGTTCGACCACGTCGGCGGTCGGGCGTTCACGATCTTCGCGCCCGCGTTCGGCGGGGGTATCCGCAGCGAGGACCCCATCCGGGTCAAGTCCGACGCCCCTGGCCCCGGCCAGGTCACCGTGTGGGTCACCAAGCCCAAGCCCGATCCGAATCTCGAGCTCGGCGCCGCCGTCGAGACCTCGCGCCGGCAGCTGGTCGCCATCATGAGCACCACGCGACCGGCCGCGGAAGGCAGCTGCCGCGTCATGCCGGCCGCGCCGCTGCCGCCGATCAGCCAGGAGATCCCGGACGACACTACGTGACCAGTGAGCGGCCAGGCTGGGATGCGCGCACCGGTGGTTCCCTGTCAGCGAGGCAGGACAGGCTCCGCCATCGCGTCCACTCCGGTGCAGAGCACGCGATGGTCGTGCACCGAGAACGGCCGAGTGCACTCGCGGCGCGGCGCCCACCGGCGCACCCGGTCCCCGTCGACCGTGATCCATGCTCCGACGGAACTGAGCCACGGCGCCCAGCCCTCGGCCTCGAGCCGGTCCCGCCATTGCTCCTCGCCACCGTCGGCGGTCGGGTCGTAGGTGACGGTGATGTATTGCCAGCCGCTCATGGACGGTCACCGTAGAGGCCAGGTCCGACGACCAAGCGTGGATCCCTAGTTGCCGAGGGGACGTGGCGGTGGTGAAGTACCACCTGTGAGTCAGCGGCGACCCCACCGCGCGCTGGAGTGGCTCTCCCGACGCCACGACGGCGAGTCCGTTGCACTGATCGCGGCGCGTGATGGCGTCAGCGAGGAGACCGTCCGGAACGCGACCTCCCCCTACGGACCGTTTCCGCGCCCGACCCGGCAGCTCGGACGCACCCACCTGCCCGATGAGGTCATTGACGCCCGCACCCGCCGGTGGGTTGCCGCACGGCGCAACGGCGAGCCCATCACCACGGTCGCGGCCCGTGACGGTGTGGCTCATCAGTTGGTCAGCCGGCACACCGCGCCGTGGGGGCCATTTCCGTCCGAGGAAGTGGCGCAGCAGTGGACCGCCTCTCGCCACGCCGGCCGGTCCCTCGCTGCCATTGCCGAGGAGTACGGCACCACCATCGGCAAGGTCCGCGCCAGCACTCGGCCCTTCGGGCCGTTCCGACCTCCCGGGCCCCGCCTGCCCGACGGGGTCGTCGGGGTCAAGGGCCTCGCCCAGATGGCCTGGGTCTCCCACCCGACGGCCGCCCGTTGGGTCCGCACCGGACGCACCCCGGCACCGGACTTCGTCACCGCGACCGGGCGCACCGTCTGGCAGGCCGCCACGATCGCGGCGTGGCTGCGCGACAGCGACTTCGCCCACTGCCCCGACTGCGGGGCCCGCTGTGTCAGCCTGAGCTGGCACCGCGCCCAGGCGCACCGGGCCTGAGGCTCCGCACCGTCCTGCCCGGCACCACCGGCCGGGCCAAGGGCCCTGCAGCATCCCGCGGCTTCATGGCCAACACCAAGGAACTGGCGGGCACCTGTGGCCTCGGCGCCTGCGGCCACGGGGTGCCGGGTCCCGCACAGGCCGACCACCGCGGTCAGCGGCGCAAGGTCAGCACCGGAGCGAGCTCGACCCTTGCGGTGAGGTTCTGACCGCTCAGCCGGGTCCGCCGCTGCGGGTCGACTCGGTCAGCGGTGGCGAGCAGCAGTCGCGCGTAGCTCTCGCCCAGTCCGGCGTCGACGACGGCACGGTCGCCCACCGCCTCCAGGCGCCGCTGGTGCGCCCGGTCGGCCACGGGCGCCAGGTACGAGACCCCACACGCCATCACGAGCAAGGCCGCCCCCCACGGGTGATCAGCCAGAAGCCACTGCACGAGGACGACGCCGGCCACCAAGGCGCGCCCGTGCCACACCAAGTGAACCAAGGGCAATGCGCCCAGCCCGCCACCCACACCGCGCAGCACCACCGAAATCGCGGCCCACGGCAGGCACCACAGCTGCAGCGGGCCTCGGTCGCGTCGCAGCCCGGAGCGGACCAGAGCGGCCGCGGACACCAGACTTCCCGCCGCCTCCTCCTGCTCGATCCTGCCGTCCTGCACCGCCTGGAGCAGGCCGCCAGGCACGAGCACCGTCCGTCGGCCCGTCGCGGCCGCGACCAGGCGCGGACTGCGCGGCTGAACCAGCACCTCCACCAGGGGCGGCCCGACACCGGCACGGCAGGCTGCCGTCACCGCCGGCGCGAGCAGGCACCGCTCGGCCTCGCTGGCGGGCCGGCCACCGTCAAGCAGCCGCGCGCAGGCGTGCTCGCCGGCACCGCACCACATCGCCGCCACCATGACGACCAGCGCGGCGAGCAGCGGGAGCACCCACCCGCCGACCAGGACCGACCCCCCGCACAACAGCAAGCTCCCGCTCCCCAGGACCGGACCGGCCACGGCAACGGCGCGCAGGGCGACCGTTGGGACACCCATGCTCACCACCTCCTCGTGTCGCTGGGGGCCAGAGCCGGGCCAGCACAGACCTTGCCCTTCGACCACACCAGCCTCCTCCCCAGCACAGACAGACGAGCGCGGTTATCCACAGGCTGGGGGCTCCGGACCGTCCTTGACGTCAGAGGCGACACCGTGACAATCCAGCATCCCCGCGCCGTCCGTCGGGGACAAGGAGGAATGACCACATGCAGTCACCGCGTCCACCCACGCCACCGCGGTTGCCCTTTGCAGGTATGAGCCTCGCCGCCCCGCCACCGCCACGACGCGACAGTCCTGGGTCGGACACCGCCGCGAAGCGGCCGAGCCTTCCGGCGGCGCTGGCGCACCTGGGGGACCAGGCCTCACGCCTCATCCCCACGGTGCCCGATCCACGGCTTCACATCCTCGCCTGTCAGGCCCACCACCTCGCCGCGGAGATCGAGGAGCTTCCCGGCTGGCCACCGACCCCGGGGCAGTCGGCCCCCGGGCGCGGCCTCGCTGGGTCGGGCCGCGCGGTGCGCCGAGCGCTGACCGGGCCGCTCCCGCAACCACTGCCGCTACCACTGATGCGTGACGTGATGCGCCTGCTCCAGCTGTGCGAGGCGGCCGCGCCATGACCAGCCCGGACCGCCGCAGCGTCGGCGAGCTCCTCGCGGACTGCGACCGTGCCACCCGAGAGCTGCTCCACGACCCCCTGGACCTGAACTCCGCCGCCCTCATCCAAGCCTGGCCGGAGGTGGTCCAGGCCGCCCACGATCTCCTGGACATTCTCCCCACGCCACCAACACCACCGGGTCGCTCACCCCAGGTCGCCGCAGCCGGGTCGGACGTCACCGGGGAACGCCTCCACCTGATCAGCGCCGCCGTCCACAACCGGCTCCACGGCGCACCATGGCCAGGAACCTGTCCCGCGGATGAACGACTGGTCGCCGTCGCCGACGACCTCGTCCGCGCCCACGACCTCATCCACCGGCGCTGGCGCGACACCGCCCCCCTCACCCCGGAGGTGCTCGCCGACGCAGCCGCCGCCCGCACCCGGGTCCTGCACAGCGTCTACGTCACCACCCACGCGGTCCGCCTCGCCGTCACCCGAGCACTCCAGGACAAGCCCTCAGGACCCCGCAGTCGTGCCCGAGTCGCCATCCACCGCTCGGCCGCGCTGCGAGACACCGCCGCCCGGCTCGACACCGCCGAACGCATCGCCGGGAC
>JACXUW010000611.1 GCA_014763705.1 Micrococcales bacterium
CGTGGGCGAGCTTGGCGAGCGGCGTGAACGTGCCGCCGCCGAAGTCGAGGACGTACACCTGGCTCTCGAGCGGGGTGGTCGTCAGGGCGATGGCCGAGACGAGCGTGCGGGCGAAGGTCGAGCGGCCCGAGCGCGGCCCGCCGACGACGGCGACGTGGCCGCCCGCCCCGCCGAGGCGCAGGACGTAGAGCTCGCGTCGCTGCTCGAGCGGGCGGTCGACGATGCCGACCGGCAGGACGTAGTCGCCGCGCTCGCGCCACGAGCGGCTCACGAGGCCGAGCTGCGGGTCCGCCGCGAGGTCGCCGAACAGCTGGTCCATCGAGTTCGGGACGTCGAGCGGGGGCAGCCAGACCTGGTGCGCCGGACGGCCCTTGCCCTTCATCCGGGAGACCGCGATGTCGAAGACCGCGCGCTCCTCGGCGCTCTCCTGCGGGGCGCTCGCGGCCTCCTCGACCGGGGCTCGGCGCCCGGCCGTGACCGGGGCGAGGGTGAACGGGAGGATCTCGGAGGGGCCGCTGGCCGCGGCGCCCTCGCTCACCGTGCGACGCCGGCGGCCCTTCGGGGGCCCCGACACGTAGGCGGCCTTGAACTTGGTGAGCGTCGTCTGGTCGGGCTTGAGGTAGCCCAGGCCCGGCACCGGCGGCAGCTCGTAGGCGTCCGGGACGCCGATGACGGTGCGCGACTCGCCGGCCGAGAAGGTGCGCAGGCCGATGCGGTAGGACAGGTGCGACTCGAGCCCGCGCAGCCGGCCCTCCTCGAGCCGCTGCGAGGAGAGGAGCAGGTGCATCGACAGCGAGCGGCCGAGCCGGCCGATGGCGACGAACAGGTCGGCGAACTCGGGCTTGGCCGCGAGCAGCTCGGAGAACTCGTCGGCGACGATGAGCAGCGCCGGGAGCGGCTCGAGGTCGGCCCCGCCGGCGCGGGCCCGCTCGTAGTCGGTGACGTTGGCGAAGTTGCCGGCCGAGCGCAGCAGCTCCTGGCGGCGGGTCATCTCGCCCTGGAGGGCGTCCTGCATGCGCTCGACGAGGGTGAGCTCCTGGCCGAGGTTGGTGATGACCGCCGAGACGTGCGGCAGGTCGGCCATCCCGGCGAAGGTGGCACCACCCTTGAAGTCGACGAGGACGAAGTTCAACGACTCCGGGGAGTGCGTCATCGCGAGCGCGAGGACGAGGGTGCGCAGCAGCTCGGACTTGCCGGAGCCGGTGGCGCCGATGACGAGGCCGTGCGGCCCCATCCCCTGCTGGGCGGACTCCTTGATGTCGAGGGCGACCGGAACGCCCCTCTCGTCGACGCCGATCGGGACGCGCAGCCGGTCGCGCTGGAGCCGGGCCCGCCACGCGGTCTCGGTCTCGAAGTCGCGGACGTCGCCGGTGCCGAGGAGGTCGACGAGCTCGGTGGAGGCGGTCAGCGCGTCACGGACCTCGGGCTCGTCGGCGGCGTAGCGCGGCGCGAGACGACGGGCGGCGGCCTCGGCGCGGGTGGTCGAGACCTGGTCGGCGACGCCGTGGGCGACCCCGCGTGCCAGGC